>CAZDWG010000309.1:0-1532 GCA_964509005.1 uncultured Zetaproteobacteria bacterium | reverse complement strand
CCTTTGACAGCTTGTTTCCTATGTAATGGGAGAACCCCTGATGCAATACATCCAATGCTTTCTCATTGCCTGCAATCTCCGCCCATGCCCTTAGTATTTCTATGTCCGTATAATCCTCGACGTAGAGAACACGCTTGTGTTGCCCCGCCAGCATGAAATCAGAGCTGGGCACTTCAGTAAGTGATTTTCTGATCAAGGATCGGTCACTGGTAGACCCGAGGGTAAAAGCTCCGGGGAAAGCTATAATATCCGCCAAGTCTACTTTTGACAAAATTGCTTCCGAGTGCGTTGCCACAATTAACTGAGATCCCTTTTCCAATGCCAGCTTACGTGCATAACTGAACACATCCCCCTGGCGAACAATTTCAAGATGCGCATCAGGCTCGTCCAGTAAAATCACGGCCCCATTTCTGGCGTGAAGAAAAGTGAGTAACAATAGCGTTTGCAAAAAGCCGCTTCCGCCGTTGCTGATATCCAGTTTGGGGTGTGGATTCTTTTTTCTGCCACTTGGGGAAATTCCATTGAAATACTCAACGACAATATATCCCGTTGCTTCAACATAAGGAGGGCAAAGTTCAACATGAAACATGCGAGCGATTTCATCCCGGATGAGTTCCCATTCGCCTTGATCCGACTTGTAAACATCCAAAAGCAAATTGCGGATAACATCTCCAGCACGGCCTTCGGCTATTCGCCTATCTTGAGAGCCACGTTGAAGCACTTCTTCGGTGCGTTGGATTCCAGCCATGGCCGGAAGATGAACAACGTGAAGATTACGCGCTTCTTTTGGGACAGGCATCCGATCAATACTATCGGGTGCAATACGCATGGGCCGAACCAGAAATTGCTCTGCTGTGCTAGATTGCAACTCCATCCCACACTTCCATTGTTCTAGCTTCGAGTTGATTCCTTCAACAAGGATCTCGATCAAAGCCGGTTTGTTTGGCGCTGAATACACATTTGCATCATGCCAAAGATGCTTTAACACACGTGATGGAATGGCGGTTGCAAGCCGTTCACGACTAATGGGGACACCAACCCGTTGTTTAGCTTTACTTCTATTTTTTTCCCGCTCTTTAAGCCAGTTACGGAGAGCAAACTCCCATAATGATAGCGCTTGCAAGGCCGTGGTTTTCCCAGAATTGTTTCGTCCCACGAAAACGACACTTTGATCAAGATCGACTTTTTCTTCTTCAAAGCGTTTGAATTTTCTGATGGTTATCCTTTTGATCATCTTATTCAGTCTCCTGACCCCTGTTTTCGACACCTGCACGCAATTCAGCCAATGCCTGCTCCCCCACTGAACCTGATCCAAACGCCTTTCCGTCACTCATTGATGCTCTCCCTCCAAAAGGATACCGCCAGCCCCGACCATATCATGAAGAAATTCCGCCAGATGATGCGCCTGTGTTGAGGGATTGGGAACCAGCTTGGCATTGTCATAATGCTGCCGTTGTTCTTCCAACGCGAAGTCCACTGGTTTCCTTGCCTCGATACGACCATGGGCAAGAGTTGCGTGCTCGGTAGAGTCA
>CAZDWG010000308.1:0-1541 GCA_964509005.1 uncultured Zetaproteobacteria bacterium | reverse complement strand
CGGAACAGTCTCAATGCCAAGATAGGCTCTGTGACCGGTCCAGGGATATTCCCCCAGCGTTTCAACCAGACCGGCGCGCACTGGATTCAAGTGAATATAGCGAACCAGTTCCAGAAGGTATACATCCCCATCACACAAAATGGCGCGGAACCGCCCCTGAAACAAATGCCCGATACGATGATGCCGCCGATTCATCTACCGCGTATAACGGAATGAAAGATTTTGCATGACCCTGGAAAGCGGCATCCGTCCCATCTGGATCAGGAAATGAACATGGTTGTCCATCAGACAATAGGCATGAATCCTATGCCTATTGTCTGCCTACGCCCTCGGCAACAAGACCAAGGAAGTGCTGTCGCTCCTTATCATCATGAAAGATAACCTGCCCATCATTGCCCCGCAGCATGACATGATACAGCGCACCGGGAAGATATAAACGGGGTTTCCTTGCCATGCGTGTATACTGCTTTGATCCGCGCTACAACGCAATCTCGCAAGCCTGACCCCCCTCCCCAAATAATTCAGCCTTTTGTGTGATTTCAAAAGACCCCCAGGTTTTTCAGAATCAGTGTAAGGCAGCCAAGGCAGCTTCAGGCGCCTTATCCAGCACCTTAAGCAGCGCCTTTGCAGCGCCTGTCGGGTGCCGTTTTCCTTGCTCCCAGTTGCGAATCGTGTCGAGAGAAACATCTATCCGTTTGGCAAATTCGGCTTGACTGAATCCGAGCCGCATACGTACACGCCGTGCAAACCTGGCGGCGTCTTGAATGGCTGCCGCCTCATCCGCAGCCTTATGCCGAGCGATATCCTGCTCGGTCGTTGCATCAACCCGAGCCGTATCGATACGCCCGCGAGCCAGGGAAGCAGGGGCTTCCGGATCAATCGTCATGCGTACGGTTTTCATATTGCTTCTCCTCTCTTTGGTTGGCCTTGCGTGCAGAAATGATGCGCATTACGTCATGCCGCAGGGTATAGATCACTACAAACAGACGACCGTCAATGCTGCCCATCAGTTGGTAGCGAACCTCGCCATAGCTGTGTCGTGTGTCTTCTCGAATGATCCGATTCGGGTCGAAGAACGCGTGAGCAGCGAAGGCGAAGTCAAACCCGCGCTCCAGAAAACATGCCTCACTCTTCAATTCGTCCCACTCGAATTTCATGTGAGAAGTGTAGTTCAGTGAACCACTTCTGGCAAGGAGGGGCCACACTTCTGCCAGCACCAGACATCTGCGCACATCGGGACGCTTCCAAATTTAATTCGTGGAAATTTGGAAGTGTCAACTTACGAGGTCAGCCTGGCACTGCCCTTTACCCACAAATCGTGCCACAGCGAGTCGCCCGGCGATCATATGCAAGGCGCGTCACCGCCGCAATGGTTGTTCCCTTGCAAGGGGGCGCAACGCAACAGATGGCCGCCGGGTGGCTCGCCCGAAGGGAACCTTCATAGGCTTGCGACATTGCGTAATTAAACGCTTCCATATACCGCCGTCTGAATGCTTGATCTTCCTGAATAAGCCTCCTCACCGTCCCAACATTTCTGCTGA
>CAZDWG010000307.1:0-1550 GCA_964509005.1 uncultured Zetaproteobacteria bacterium | reverse complement strand
CCCAGGCGCTCGCTCAGTTTCATGTTTTCGCGGTAATCAATCGGGATCACCACCAGGCTGGGCCCGGATTCGATGAATGCCGCGTGAAGCGCATCCTGTAGCTCCACGCTTTTTTCTACGCGGTGGCCATGCCAACCGAAGGCATCGGACAACTGTAGCCAGTCAGGATTTCCGAAACCGAGATCGGTATGGTGGCCGAATTGATTTTGTTGTTTCCATGCGATCAGTCCGTAGGCATGATCCTCCCAGACCATCACCACGATATTGCTGTTCAGGCGTTTGGCTGTTTCCATCTCCTGCACATTCATCATGAATCCGGCATCGCCGCAAATGGCCAGAATCCGCCGTTCGGGATGCACCAGCGCCGCGCCTATTGCTCCGGGCAAGGCAAACCCCATGGAACAGAAGCCGTTGGGAATCAGGCATGTATTAGGCTCATGGCAATGATAATGACGGGCGATCCACATTTTATGCGCGCCGACATCGGACAACAGGATGTCCTCCGGTCCCAGCACCTTGCGCACGTCGGCCAGTGCCTTCTGCGGACGGATGATTTGCTCCGTCTCATCCCCGGCATATAGCGATAACTCCTGTTGCATTTTTTGCCGCGTATTGGATTGCTGTGAAAGATTGCGCGTCACGGCGCCCAGCCGTTCGATGTCCGCATTGATGGTCGCCAGCGTATGGGGCAGATCACCAATGAGTTCCAGCTCAGGCTGGTAATGCGCATCAATTTCCGCCGGACATGAATCGATATGGATGATGTGCTTGTCGTTTGCGGCATTCCACAACAGTGGATGATATTCGACCATGTCGTAGCCCAGGGTCATCACCAGATCGGCGGCATCCAGCGCGCAGGAAACCACGTCTCTGGCTTGCAGGCCAATGGTGTACAGACAGTAATCGGCATCCATGTCCACGCATCCCTTGGCCATAAAGGTGCTGATGACGCCAATGCCGGTAAACTCACAAAAACGCCGTAATTCGCCACTGGCATGTCGGCGGATGCAGCCATTACCTGCCAGAATCACCGGTCGTTTGGCACGTCTCAACATACTGAATACCGCCTCAATCTGATCGGAATCAGCCACGGGATGCGGATAACGGTGCGGCTGCATGGGTTTCTCGGCCGTTTCCATTTTGGCGATGTCTTCCGGCAGTTCAATATGGCATACGCCGGGTTTTTCACTGCGCGCAAGACGCACGGACTTGCGCACGATCTCGGGTACGGCGGACGGATGACGAATGGAAGCACCCCACTTGGTCACCGGTTTGAACATGGCAACCACATCCATGATCTGATGCGATTCCTTGTGCAGCCGCGTCGTGGCGCCCTGGCCGGTCAGCACCAGCATCGGCACCCGGTCCATATTGGCATTGGCGATGCCGGTCATTAAATTGGTCGCTCCCGGACCCAGCGTGCCCAGGCACGCGGCAGGGTTGCCGGTCAAACGGCCATAGGTCTCAGCCATGAATGCCGCACCCTGCTCGTGCCGGGTCAGGATGAATCGAATTGAATTGGATTGCTCCAGCGCGATCATGAAATCAGC
>CAZDWG010000306.1:0-1555 GCA_964509005.1 uncultured Zetaproteobacteria bacterium | reverse complement strand
AAATGGGCCAAAGTGGGGAAGCCGATCGCCGCTCACGAGTTTTGCAAGAGGCTCAGGTGACTACGTATTTTTTCAATACGCCATATAAACCAATATCTTACACCCTGCACGCACAAACACTTGCAGGATCTAGGTGATATGAATAAAAGAAACAAGGACATGTTGATGATGGTCATTGCGCTGACGCTGGTGACGGTCATTGCCGCTTCATTGCTTGGGGTCACGGATATGTTTACGCGCAAGCCAATCCGCGATGCGCAGCTCGCCATGCTGCACCGGAGTCTGAAACAGGTATTGCCAACGCATGCCAACAACCCGATTAGCGATAAACTGACCTTGCCTATGGATGGACAAGATATTCCCGTCTATCTGGCGCGGGATGCCGGAGGACGTGTCACCGCCATGGCCTGGGAGGTGGTTGCGCCGGACGGCTATTCCGGCGCTATCCGCATTCTCATGGGTATCCTGCCGTCCGGCGCCATTGATGCTATCCGCGTCACCGATCAACATGAAACGCCGGGGTTGGGCGATGGTATCGTGCGTAACAAACCATGGATTAATTTCTTTTCGGGTAAAACCCTGGACAATACGCGATGGGCGGTAAAAAAGGATGGTGGCGACTTCGATCAGTTTACCGGCGCCACGATTACACCGCGTGCCGTCGTCAAAGCGGTCAGGAAGGGTATGGAGTTTTTCAAACGTAACAGGGAAAAGATGCTCGGGATGGCCGCGCGGCTTGGCCCAAGATCCGACGTTGATATGCAAGGCAAAAAAAGGAAAATGGGATCATGAATAAAACAGAGATTATGGCTGACGGCTTGTGGAACAACAATACGATCTTTGCTCAACTGCTGGGCATGTGTCCGCTGCTGGGCGTGACCACCAGCGCCGTCAATGGTTTCTGGATGGGCGCTGCCACACTGTTGGTATTGCTGGGTTCCAATATCGTGGTGTCCCTGATCCGTGGTTTTATTCCAAAGAATGTGCGCATTCCCGCTTACATCACGGTGATCGCCGCCCTCGTAACGGTGGTTGGCATGGCGATGAATGCCTGGATGCATGCCATGTACCTTATCCTGGGGTTGTTCATCCCCCTGATCGTGGTCAACTGTGCCATCCTGGGGCGCGCCGAGGCATTTGCTAGCAAGAACAGCGTACTGGATTCGGCTACCGACGCCATCGCCGTGGGGCTGGGTTTCACTTTTGCCTTGGTGCTATTGGGCAGTGTGCGCGAAATCCTCGGACATGGGAGCATTTTCGGCATCTCGCTCTTTGGCGAGCATTATCCTGATTTTCTGATGTTTGTGCTGCCGCCGGGCGCATTCATTGCCCTGGCATTCATTATCGCCGGGGTGAATATCATCAATCAGCGCCGAAATCGCGCCACACAAACCTCCATGGCTGGCTGCCGCCCGGCGGCGCATGCTGTCCAGGAATGATAGCCTGCATTATTCATGAATCGCCGTGATGATTGCGCCGGGCCTTTGTTCGCTGGCGGATTCCAAGGAAGGAGACCGTGAGCGCGCATACGGACGACCGACGAGGGATTCGGTGC
>CAZDWG010000305.1:0-1561 GCA_964509005.1 uncultured Zetaproteobacteria bacterium | reverse complement strand
CCGTGCTGAAATTTCGCTCCATGGAACCACCATGCACCTCATTCCATCCCGAAAAGGGACTCAAAGTGGGATTGCCGCTTATCCACCCAGAGTTTTGCAAGAGGCTCAAGGGCATGGCGATTTATGAATAGTTCAGGCTAATATCAGATCAACCGCTTTCCGCTTGAATTCATCACTGTATTTTCGTCTTACTGCTTGTTCCATTTGCTGCTCCTCTCTCAGAGGTACAATTCACCCTTTGCGAGGTGTCCACAATTACCGGGCCACTTCAGTACAGCATGGTTGGCGCTTCTTGCAATTCAGGGTATGGTGGCTATGGTGCCGATGAAAACAGGTTAGGAACCTGTCGACCTTATGCGGAGTCCATATTGCGCGCGGGCAGACTGCTGGAAAGAGACTCAACATACCCTGATCTTCGACCGCATCCATTAAGAATAATTAGGAAGATAAACATGCTGGACTCTCTTGTACTGCTGCTTGTGGCGTTGGTTCTGGTATTCATGGCGGCACAGGCTTTTACTAATTCGCTAGAATTCCTTGGCGAATATCTCGGCGTTTCTGAAGGCGTGACGGGTTCTATTTTTGCCGCTATCGGCACCGCCCTTCCAGAAACGATTGTGCCCATCGTGGCCATTCTGGCCGGAGGCGCGACTCAACATGTCAACGAAGAAGTGGGCATGGGTGCTATTCTCGGCGCACCCTTTATGCTCGCGACATTGAGTCTGGGCGTCATGGGTCTGTTTGCTGCAAGAAAGCGCGGCTGGAGAGGCGCATTGCAGCCCGAAATTTCGGGATTAAAACGTGATATCCTCACATTCCTCTGCGCCTTCCTGCTGGTGACCATAGCAGCATTTATTCCAAAAACATGGCCGCATGAACCCATTACCATAATGTTGGTCGCTGTGTATCTCTCCTATGTATTGGTCACAATCAGGGCCAGTGCATCCCTGGTGAGTGATGGCCACGCAACCAAAGCAGATCAGGATCTGTACCTGGGCCGCATTCTTCCCACGCGCCCATGGGTAGCCGTTATGCAGCTTCTCGCGGGATTAGTCGTACTGATCTGGGGTGCGCGCCTGTTTGTGAATGGCGCGCAACAATTAAGCCAGATATTGGGTGTGTCCGCACTGGTAGTTTCCCTTCTGGTTGTCCCTATAGCAACGGAATTACCGGAGAAAGTAAATTCAGTCATCTGGATCTGCCGCGGCCGTGATACCCTGGCATTCGGCAATATCACCGGTGCCATGGTATTCCAGGGGACGATGATTCCGGCCATCGGCATGCTTCTGATGCCGTGGCGTTTCGAGGATGTGTTCGCCTGGCTCGCCGTAGCATTGGCTTTTACGGGAATAATCTGGCTGAGCTGGTTATTGCGCGCTGGGCGCCTGTCACCCGCGGGGCTGTGTGGCAACGCCTTTCTGTACCTGCTGTTCGTCGTTGCAGTAGTCCTTTACGCCTGAGTGGGTCTACTGGGTGACTTGAAATAGCGTCGGCAGGCTTGATCTGCACGGCTAATTTGTTCTAGCATTTAAGTTACCGATTATTTTTCAGAACAAGCATA
>CAZDWG010000304.1:0-1597 GCA_964509005.1 uncultured Zetaproteobacteria bacterium | reverse complement strand
ATTCTTAACGTGGATAATGATATTTTAGGATGTGACAGGTAGCGGTATTAGAGTCGGACTCGATTGATTTCTGGAGAACAGGCATTGACAGATTGTAAGTAGAATTTACAATCTGTCAGATTATGGCGCGCACACTTATCAAACGCAGTGCGGAAAGCACATTAACGCGATTAAGCCGTGGTTTTCCGGTTGTTGGCATCACCGGGCCAAGGCAGGCGGGCAAGACAACGCTTGCCAGAATGACCTTCTCCGAGAAGCCTTACCTGAGCCTGGAAGATCCTGATCAACTGGATTATGCACAAACTGATCCGCGAGGATTTCTGGCGCAGTTTCCTGATGGGGCGATTCTGGATGAGGTGCAGCGCTGTCCTGAGCTATTCTCATACCTGCAAGGTATTGTGGATCGTCATCAGACGATGGGCGAATTTGTGTTGACTGGTTCACAACAGTTCGGTTTCCGGGAGAAAATCTCTCAGAGTCTGGCTGGCCGTATCGGTTTATTGCATCTCTTGCCCTTATCCAGTCATGAGCTTCAGTTGCAATATCCAGCGGCAGAGACTTCGCTGGATGCTGAAATGTTCCGAGGCTTTTACCCGCCCTTATATGATCGGAATGTCCAGGTTGGCGACTGGTATGCCAGCTATATCCAGACTTATGTTGAGCGTGATGTGCAGCAGTTGTTACGGGTGAAAAACATGAATCAATTTCGCCTGTTGTTGCGTTTATGCGCCGGACGGGTGGGTAGTATCCTCAATTGTAGCAGCATCGGAAATGATGCCGGATTGTCCCACAACACCGTTAAAGAGTGGCTTTCCGTACTGGAAGCAAGTTATATCACCTTTCGCCTGCCACCTCATTATCAGAATTTTTCCAAACGCCTGGTCAAAAGCCCGAAAATCTATTTTTGGGATACCGGGCTGCTCTGCTGGCTGCTCGGCATCCGTTCTGAGGATCAGTTGGCGACGCACGCGTTGCGGGGTGCGATATTTGAGAATTATGTCATCGCGGAACTGAGTAAATATGATTACGCCAATGGCGATGTTCCATCCTTTTATTACTGGCGCGATCAAAGTGGTTTGGAAATTGATTTGCTGGCCGAAAGAGCTGGAAGGCTAATGCCGGTCGAAATAAAATCCGGTCAAACCATCACCCCGGACTCCTTCAAGGGACTGACGCGCTGGCTTGCTTTGGCAGGTGACAAGGCAAATCATCCGGCATTGATATATGGTGGCATTGGTGAACAGCAGCGCAAGGGTATCCACGTTTATGGATGGCGATCCATCTCCAGAATCAAAATCAATACAAATCAATAGGGTCAGATACAAGACTCGATTGATTTTTAGGGAATAGGTATGGGACGCGGAGAGAGTGGATTCGTGAGAGCAATATATGTTTTCTTTTATCCGCAGTTTCCGCTTTTTCCGTGTCCTGTAGTTTTTGAAAATTCCCGGAAAAGAATATACAAAACCCAGGGTCCGACTCGACATACGGTGCATGCCGTAGCCCTGCACCTACATTCAATGTCGGACCTTGGGCAAAAGGGGCTGGCCGCCGGGTGCGGGATGGGGAGGAAGAAATTCCCGGCGACCAGCTACGT
>CAZDWG010000303.1:0-1632 GCA_964509005.1 uncultured Zetaproteobacteria bacterium | reverse complement strand
GGGGATGATTGATATTGAGAGGTAAGAATTTTTATGGCTAAAGGGCAGGGCTAGCCTGCCGCCTCTTGCTTGGTATCGAATGTCTGCGATTGCGGTCAGCGATAGCCGCCATGTGGCAATAGTAGCGTTTAACCCGGCGATACGCTTCCTTCAATCGCTGCCAAAACCCCGCGAATTATATCCGTGGGGCTTGGCGGGCAGCCATGCACAATCACATCCACCGGAATAATATCGGATACCGCACCTGCAATGGCATAATTGTCTTTACCGAAGACGCCACAATTGGCGGCACAATCACCCACTGCCACCACCAGTTTTGGTCCCGGCGTCGCTTCATACGTCATCTTCAGCGCTGTTTCCATATTGCGCGTCACCGGCCCTGTTACCAGCAGCATGTCGGCAAAGCGCGGGCTGGGGACAAAATGAATCCCGAAACGTTCCGCATCATAATAACAGTTGTTCATGGCAATAATTTCCAGCTCACAACCATTGCAGGAACCCGCATCCACCTCACGAATCGCCAAAGATCCCTTGAACTTCCGGCGAATAGAGGCCTCAAGTTTCTGCCCCAGCACCTCAATGTCATTTCCGGCTTCACCAAGCACCTCGGTGCGCTTGCCTGTTTTCAAAATTTTTGAAAATAATTTCAGCATGATTTATTTCCAGAATAAATCATAAATCATTGCCCGAATACGAGCAATTAAAAGATTTATTGTTCAGTGGAAAATCTGGAATCGGAACCTCGCGTACCGCAAGTTCCAGCCCCAACCAGTTGATCTCGGATGGGTCACGCACCGCATAGCGGTCAATGGCACCGTTTCGACCGAAGCGCACCCACGCTGCGATCTCGCCGCGCCAGCCTTCAATCACGTCAAAACCGGAAATACCTGCCTCCGGCGTAACAAAATCCGTTCGCACCGGCCCGTCCGGCATATCTGTCAGCAAAGTACAAATCAGCCGCGCTGATTCGGCAATTTCCTCAAAACGGGCCCAGACGCGTGTGGCCACGTCGCCGAACCTTCCCTGCGGCATCTGAACCCGCAAACGGTCATAGGGCGGATAGGCCTCTTCCACGCGTTCATCGGCATAGACTCCGGACGCCCGCCCGACATAACCCAGCAAACCAATAGATTTTGCATCTTCGATGGATATGGGGCCAGAACCAATAACGCGCTCCTGCATGCTTGGGTGATCGGCATAAATGGTGCGCAGCTCTTCAACTTCACTTGCCAGATTCTGTGTTTGTTCGGATAGTCGACGTTGGCTATTCGCATCCGGATCACAATTTACCCCGCCGGGTATAATCAAATCCATCAACAGGCGATGACCAAATATGTCTTGATGCGCTCGCGCCATGTCTTCGCGCAAACGTTGCATCTGGACATTCATAAACGCAAAACCACCATCATTGCATACGCCGCCAATGTCGCCGATATGATTGGCCATGCGTTCACGTTCACACAGGATGCCGCGCAAGGCCACCGCACGCTCCGGCACCTCCAGATAGGCAGCGTTTTCACAGGCCTGTGCAAAAGCCCATGCGTGAGCCACAGCGGAATCCCCCGAGATATGACCGGCCAGCCGGGAACCCTGTATGGCCGTTAACCCTTCAAATTTTTTTTCTATACCTTT
>CAZDWG010000302.1:0-1637 GCA_964509005.1 uncultured Zetaproteobacteria bacterium | reverse complement strand
CCTATTTCTTTACTTGCAACCCCAAACGCACCCTCTGTATCTCCCTATATATGTTCCCGTGTCTTGTGAAAGGTTATGTCCGGCCATTGTTCGATGGTATAATTAAGCTTCCATGCGTTGGGTGCCAGATAGGTGAGGCATCCGTCCGCATCCTCGGCCAGGCTGGCTTCAAACATGCGCCTGAATTCCGTCAATCTACCGGCGTCGTTACAGGTGATCCAGCGCGCCACCTGAAAATCAGTGCCAACATAATCGGCATCCACTTTGTATTCGGCTTTTAAGCGCGCGACGGTGACATCGAACTGTAGTACGCCAACGGCACCCAGCAGGTAGTCTCCACTCAGCAGTGTCTTAAAAACCTGAACCGCGCCTTCCTCGGACAGTTGCACCAGCCCCTTGTGCAATTGTTTGCGTCTCATGGGGTCACGCAATCGGATACGGCGGAACATCTCCGGCGCAAAGTTCGGGATGCCGGTAAATTTCAGGGGTTCCCGAGTGGTCAGGGTGTCACCGATTTTGATTGTTCCATGATTATGGATGCCGATAATGTCACCGGCATAAGCTTCCTCGACATGGGTGCGATCCTGTGCCATGAAGACGGTGGCATTGGCCAGCTTCATGTCCTTGTTGATGCGGTGGTGGCGGACACTCATGCCCTTGCTGAATTTACCTGAACAGATACGGAAGAATGCGATGCGGTCGCGGTGCGCCGGGTCCATATTAGCCTGAATTTTGAAGGCAAAGGCGGAGAAATCATGTTCGTCCGGTTTGACCGTGCGTTCTTCCGCTTCGCGCGGGCCGGGCGGCGGCGCGAGTTCCACGAAGGCATCCAACAGTTCCTTGACACCAAAATTATTGATGGCGCTGCCGAAAAAGACGGGCGTTTGCGATCCGTTCAGGAAATGCTTCATTTCAAACGGATTGGCGGCGCCCTCCAGCAATTCAATTTCTCCACGCAATTCGTCAGCCTGCGATCCGAGCAATTCATCCAGCGTTGCATCATCCAGATTCGCAATATGGACTGTTTCAAAATCCCGGGTTTCAGCACCGGCGCTGAATAGCTTCAGTTCTTTTTTGTAAAGGTTGTACACGCCTTTGAATGCCTTTCCCATGCCGATGGGCCACGACATGGGCGTGCATTCAACCTGTAGCTTGTCTTCGATCTCACTTAAAATGTCCAGCGGTTCCATACCTTCGCGATCCAGCTTGTTGATGAAGGTGACGATGGGCGTATTGCGCATGCGGCAAACCTCCATCAATTTTTCCGTTTGTAGCTCCACGCCCTTGCCTGAATCGATGACCATCATGGCCGAATCCACGGCGGTGAGGACGCGGTAGGTGTCTTCGGAGAAATCCTGATGACCGGGGGTATCGAGCAAATTAATGTCGAAATTTCTATAATTGAATTTCATCACCGACGATGCGACGGAGATACCACGCTCCTGCTCGATTTTCATCCAGTCGGAGGTGGCATGACGGGTGGCCTTGCGCGCCTTGACCGCTCCCGCCATCTGGATGGCGCCGCCGAACATCAACAGCTTTTCCGTTAATGTCGTTTTACCGGCATCGGGGTGTGAAATAATGCCGAAGGTGCGCCGTTTCTCTATTTCAGATTTCAGACTCATGCATGCCTCGCT
>CAZDWG010000301.1:0-1674 GCA_964509005.1 uncultured Zetaproteobacteria bacterium | reverse complement strand
TATTATGGGCCTCACCAAACTGGAGTTTTCCCTGCTCGGGCTTTGTTTCTTTCTCGTGGCATTATTTTTTCCAGCTTTGCGGTACCGATGGAAAGAGCTCCTTGTTATCGCCTTGCTACCGCTCCTTCTAGTCGCAGGTTGGCAATTGAGGAACAGCGAGGTCGCGGGTAACGGGGAGAAGGCTTTTGCGAATCAGGCTTTGTTTTTTGCCTATTACCCTGCCATCAGTGGAAGCTGGTGGTGGAGTGTGACGGATATGAAAGCCCTGGAACGCGAACGCCTCAAAGCCTCGGCGTATATGAAGAAATTCTCCGCGACAGAGCTGCGCCAGCAATTAAAGCACGCCCTGCTCACGAAGCCTCTCTCTATCATCAAGTTGCTGACCTGTCGCGTACTGATTCTGTGGGCATCTCCGCCCGTTGGAAGCTCCGCGATTGCAAGCCATTGGCATGGCGGGAAGTGGGCAGTGCTTGTTCTTCAATACTGTTTCGTGGGCGCCGCGCTATTCATGCTGTTATTCAGGTGTCGTGATGAGGCATTGTTCTCCATGCTGGTTTTGTTCCTGTACATGACCGCGGTATATGGTCTGATTCATTCCATACGTCGGTACGGTTATCCGTTTGTACCGGAGATGTGTCTGCTGGCCAGTTGGGCATTTTATTATGCTTGGGAACAATCGCGCCGCTTGCTCGGGACAGCTCAATCCTGATGAAACGTGGAATAAAATATGTCGGATTTCTGATTGTGCTCTTATCCTTTGCCTATATCTTTCGGCGAGTTCAACCCCTGTGGGGGCATCTCTCCGCTGCCGAAATACCTTCCGGCTTATGGATGAAATGCCTGTTTTCATCCATCGTTTATGGATTTTATCAGGTGCTTATTGCGCTGGCATGGTGGAAACTGTTATGTATGCTCTGTTCGGAACGTTGCCCACCTTTTTTGACGGTGTTCAGGGTCTTTATGCGTACTCAGATATGGAAATACCTGCCCGGAAACGTTTTTCATTTCCTTGGCCGCATCGAACTGATGAAAAAACAAGGTGTCCGCAGGGGGGAGACCACCATCAGTCTGATGTATGAATCGATTTTACTTCTTGTCAGCGCTGTTCTACTGGGCGGTGTCTCCGCATTGGATCTCGGGATACGCCTGAAAGCGCAAAATGGCTTTTCTTTTACCTGGGCAGGCATGGGGATAGCCGCACTGATTGTGTTTTTAAGGGGGCTTCACCGATGGAAGCCAGGGCCGTTAAAAGATCTGCCTGAGATGAACCGTGACCGTTGGGTGAAGCTTTCCCATGCCGTATTGCTGTATCTGATATACTTTCTTCTTTATTCCGTCATTATGTGGATTGCGGTTTCCGGGTTCGATCCGTCATTTTCTTACTGGATGGCAGTGACAGCCGTGTGCTTGCCGTGGGCGACCGGATTTGTTGTTCCGGGCGCGGCTGGAGGTCTTGGCGTCAGGGAGGCGGCGATGATGCTAATTCTTACGCAGTTCCTTTCCCCTGTTGACAGTTTAATATTGACGGCATTTATGCGCATCGTCACGACGATTGGGGATGGGATGGCATACTTCCTCCCGCTCATTTTATTTCGCAAGCACCCGATATCGGAGCCTGTTGAACGTAAATATTCGGCTAGGCCGTTTTACTGAGTTTCAGTCAGTTTATTTTTG
>CAZDWG010000300.1:0-1682 GCA_964509005.1 uncultured Zetaproteobacteria bacterium | reverse complement strand
GCATATCATGCTGGTCATTGAGGCGGAAGAAGAACTGGATGCCTTGCATCGTTTATTGGCGGGAAAGGGGTATGCGCTGAATGACGGTATGCTGCGTCCCGAAGTTTCACGGAGTCAAAAAGGTTTTGGCCTGATGAGCTTGCTGGCTGCATTCGGCTTGGGTATCTGGATGAGTGACGATGATTGATGTTTGCGCCTGACGGTTGAACCCTGCTTGCACCGAGGTCTATACTTCCGCTTGTCTTCTATTCAGGCATGGCATCGTCTGGCTCATACCCAGAAGCGTGTTTGGACGTTGGGATACCGGGATGAATCGGGGGCATATCAGATGCAGGCGAATGACTTCCGGAAAGGTATCCGGTAGGACGTACCCCGAAAGGGAGCGTTGATGGAGGAACAGCCGCCCTCCCGTTCGCCTCACTCGTAGAAAACTACCGGGAAAATCTGAAGCCAAACAGTAGAATTTTGTGCATTGTGCATGTGATAGTCTGATGAGGTGTATGCTGGATAATGAATTCGACATGGATTTGGCCTATACTTACCCCCTGTAGCCCAGCGTTGGCATAAGTTCCGTCCGGCTCATACCCGGAAGCGTTTCGGGCGTTAGGATATGGGCCAACATTTGCGGCGCACCGTGATCCAACTGGATGTTTTCCAATGCGGGATTATGATCCATTCATGGCATACGATATAATTCGCTGGAAGGGTCATAAGCATTGTGCTTTATGCTGTTGTTCAGCGATACCATGCCAAGGTCTGACGGATTGCTGGCGGCTGTGATTGAGGCGGTCACATGGCTGCTTCCCGCTATGCTGCTATTTGCTATTCCTTACTATGTAATGGTGATCCTGTTCGTATTTATTTATTACACGGCAAAAGATGTTGCTGTTGCCATTGGAGAGATGTTTTTCCCCGGATAGAGGGTTGGATGTGGATATTGAGCAGGAAATACAAGCCGGAGTGCCACGCGGTGGCCGCATGCTGCGGCCTGCTGAATGCCTTTTTCTTGAAAGTGCTGGATGATATGGGCGGCGATAAAGCAATACCGTAAGACAGGTCATATCCGGCACAGTCAACGGTTTTGAAACGAAGTATACGAAGGCGGACATCCGTCTTCTGGCGGATGTTGATCGACTGGTGGACGATGTGTCTGGCACCACCGTCAAAGCCTTCTGCCAGCGGGCGCTGGAAGCGCATGGCGATCAACGCTTCGTAAGACTGGCGGACATCTCGGTATCGCATATCTATAATCTGAGGAAGAGCAAGGTTTACCAGCGCCTGCCGCCGCAAGTTCACCAAAACTCATGGGGTCAAGGTGAATATCGGCAAGGCGCTGTAAACCGCGTCCGAATGGCGCTACTTTTCAGGCCCATTTATGGATTGGAAAATACTGGCAGGCAGAGGTTGCAAGCCATAACACCGCTATGGATAAAATCTTTAATGCAGAAATCGTTCATTTTACATGCAGCATCACGAATCATGGTTTGTTCAGCACTGTCTTAAGAAGACCGCCCCTGACCGGGCGGTTTTTTAACGCGTTACGGCCTCTTTGAGCGTGTCCACGCAGAATTTATTCAAGCTTGCATGGGATTGCAGCGCGGCAATAGCCAAACGCTGGTGCATTTCCTCACCTACGCGCAACAGGAACTTGCCAGAATATGATTTGCCAGCGGTGGCAGAGG
>CAZDWG010000299.1:0-1705 GCA_964509005.1 uncultured Zetaproteobacteria bacterium | reverse complement strand
TCCGACAGGCTCCTAGTGCATGATTGACCAATAACGGCGATACAATAACCTCAAATCTGACCACACCCTGAACTTCTGGGCCGGGGAACGCAGCAAATAGGCTGGATGATATGTTACCCATACCGGGGTACCACGATATTCGTGCCATTTACCACGTAATGCCGCCAAGGATTCATCCGTTCGCAGCACGCGTTGAGCCGCGATTCTGCCCAATAAGCATACGATTCTCGGGGCAACGGTATCCCACTGGGCGTCGAACCATTGGGAACAGGCTTCCACCTCTGAGGGATTGGGGTCGCGATTGCCGGGAGGACGGCACTTCACGACATTCATGATGTATACGGATTGACGGTCGAGCCCCAGCGCAACCAGCATTCTGTTCAACAGTTTACCGGCACGACCGACAAAGGGTTCTCCCTTGATGTCCTCCTCGCGCCCGGGTGCTTCACCAATAAAGAGGATGTCCGCATGAGGGTTGCCCGTGCCGAAAACAACCTGTGTTCTTTCACGTGATAAAGCACATGCACTACAGCCCGCCGCCTGACGGGCCAAATCTCCCAGGCTCAAACACTCAGGCGCAAGTCCGGAAACAGACTCCGGATGGTCAGGCCTCGCCTTTCCTGCTTCAGGCAAAGGCGTCGCCACGCCAATCCGGCGCAAATAATAATCAGTCAGTGATACCGGATCAGGCATGATGACTTCGCAAGAAGTCATCAGACATTGCTCAGCCATGCATGCGGACGCCCTTGCCGCGAACGAAAGAAAAAAAAGAAGACGTGGTAGCCCTTTGCGGGTCTACAGCCTATGCCGTCAGCCCATCCACCGCGGCATGGGAACCGAGATAGACCGGTACGCGCTGATGCAACGCTTCGGGTTGCACATCCAGTACGGCTTGCTCGCCGGTGTGTGCTTTTCCACCCGCCTGCTCCATCAGAAAACCCATCGGAATGGCTTCATACAGGAGCCTGAGTTTGCCCGTCGTATTCTTGGCGTCCGCCGGATACAGAAATACGCCGCCTTTGAGCAAGGTGCGATGCATATCCGCCACCATGGCCCCCACATAACGCATACCCAGCTTTTCGGTGTGGCGCACGGACACCAGTTTATCGGCCATGCCATAAAGCCATTGCGCCGAATTGGATTCATTCACTGAATAGTACCCGCCTGACTGCGGAATCTTCATGTCAGGGTGGCTGATCTCAAAGCGGGCATGGGTTGCATTGTAGGTATAACCATTGACGCCAACACCAACGGAATACACCAGCATCGTCGCGGGACCATACAGAACATATCCCGCAGCAATCACATTCCTGCCTGCCTGTAAGGTATCGCTAACATCAGGGCGCTGATCACTGGCTGAGATTCGCTTAACGACTGAAAAAATTGTACCCACGGGGCCATCCACATCGAGGTTGGAAGATCCGTCCAGGGGGTCCACCAGGACCAGATAAGGGGCGGAAGCATATTCATCAATCACCAACAGATCTTCCTGCTCCTCGGAACCCACGGCACAAACATGGCCGGTAGAGCGCATTTGATCGAGAAAGATTTCATCCGATAGCACATCCAGCTTTTGCTGCTGCTCACCCTGAACATTCTCACCACCTGCCAGGCCCAGTGCCCCGCGGAACACGGCGCCCCGCAGCAAAGCCGCGATTTCAATGGCCGCTCTGCCAACGCCCTGTATGACGGGCATCATGGACGC
>CAZDWG010000298.1:0-1715 GCA_964509005.1 uncultured Zetaproteobacteria bacterium | reverse complement strand
GACCTGCTCATTACGAGTGAGCTGCTCTACCAACTGAGCTACATCGGCATTTCCTATAATCGGTCGCGCATTGTAACAGGATGGAGCGGCTTTTGAAGATCCATGTGTGAGTCGGCCTGTGTCTTTCCGTACGGTTTGTATAGCCGCCAAGAGGGTTGAACGCAGTACGTGGGTCAGTCCGTGCCGCGTTCGCCTCGTCTGGCGAGCAAGGGTCTTGACCTGCACTGCGCCTCAGCCATGATGCGGGCATGTTTTTTGGTTCTTTACAGTCTCCTGACTGGTTACCGGTACGTACCTGGCGGACGGACGACACGGATGTTTCCCGCGATATGGCTGTGGTGCTGACGATTGCGGGATCGCTCACCCGTTTCCTTGAACGGCATTATGCCATGCGGCTGGATGTTCGTTTGCATGATCAGCTTGTGGACCGGGCAAGCGCGCATGAGGCGGCGCTACTCGCGTGCGATGCAAGGTTGCCAGCTTTGCGGCGGCGGGTCTCGCTTATCCATCATCAATCGGTGATGTTTGATGCGGAGTCCGTGTTGCCACTGGATAGCCTGCCTGCCGATTTGATGAACGATCTACAAGAAGGACGTAAACCCCTCGGGAATCTACTGCTTGACCGGGGGCTTTCACTGGCTCGTTCGGACTTATGCATAGCCCGGATTGCTGGCGAAGGGCTATATGCGGGGCGCTGGGCGCGACGCTCGGTGCTGCGTTCCGGGTCTGGAATTCGGGCGCTGGTAGTAGAGGTCTTTCATGACGAAATCTGGAATCGTATTGCGCGGATGGCAAGGCGGTATTCTTGATGGCAATGTTACCATCGCCATGTTGTTTATTTACAGATCCTTAGTATAATGAAAATGTTGCCGCTTGGGAAAACGGATGACTGGATACGATTGCTTCGCATTGATAAGCCCGTTGGATATTGGCTACTGTTATGGCCTACGCTGTGGGGGTTGCTGGCCGCTTCACATGGGCATCCGGAGCCAAAAAACCTGCTGATTTTTGTGGCGGGCGTGTTTCTGATGCGCTCCGCCGGATGCGTGATTAACGATTTTGCCGACCGCAGGTTTGATCCGCATGTAGAGCGTACCAGGGATCGACCGATTGCCGCCGGATGTATCGCGCCGGGGACGGCGCTAGCCGGATTTGTATTCATGTTGCTCATTGCCTTGCTGCTGGTCAGTCAAACGTCCCTCTTAGTGATTGAACTGGCAATGGTGGGCGTATTACTGGCTGCCATTTACCCTTTCATGAAACGTTTCACGCATTTTCCGCAGGCCTGGTTGGGGATGGCATTCGGCTGGGGCGCGGTGATGGCGTGGGCTGTGGAAAGTGGAAGTGTGACGAACTCGCCGGTTCCGTGGTTATTGTTTGCCGCCAATATCTGCTGGTCGCTATCGTATGACACGGCTTATGCCATCGGAGACCGCGCTGACGATATGAAAATTGGCGTTAAATCCATGGCCCTGCGGTTTGGTGACGGGAGTATTGCGGTTGTTATCGGATTGGGGATCGTCATGCTGGTTTTTCTGGCTGCGGCAATCTGGCAATATAATGATTCTTCGTGGCTTGGCTGGGGTTTGGCTGCGGCATGGCAGTTGTACCTGTTTATCTCTTTGGCGCGCGGAGGCGAGGCGTGGAGCTTTCCCTTTTTTCTGAAGTCGCATTGGGCAGGGCTGTTTTTTTGCCTCGGTTTTATTGTTTCCTAG
>CAZDWG010000297.1:0-1740 GCA_964509005.1 uncultured Zetaproteobacteria bacterium | reverse complement strand
AGGCGTAAATAAATAACATGGGCTTAAAGCTGACCCATCGTCCGACCCTGAGACGTGTGCTCCCCTCCCGAGCGTCAATGAAATACCTTTCAGGGCATGCTTGGCGGGAAAACGACCAATTTGCTTCGGATATGTTTTATGGACACCAGTCAATTGAATCATTTGAAAACTCGTAACTACTCAGCACCCCTATGGATTGGCTGTCATTGCGAGGAGGAACGACGAAGCAATCTCGTATTTCCACGAAATTCAAGATTGCCGCAGTCGCTTTCGCTCCTTCGCAATGACAAAACGATGGGTGCTGAGTAGTTACGAAAACTCTACTGTTTCAGCCCCGTCAAAAGCAACAGGAGGGACGCCATCAAGCATCCCTCCTGTGTGCTCATTTGAGGAATTGTATTACATGGGTTTATAGCTTGTTCCAACATCTAATCCGCTGGTCGCAGCAGTTACAGGAACAAAAGCAGCGCCTACAGTAACAGTCTTTTGATATGCGCCTGACCGATCTGTTTCAACAACATAGGATTTATCACCTTTTGTATGCTGGGCTGTAATTGTGGCATAGGCTCCGGTGCCATCCGTTACAGCTTGCAATTCGACATTCTTGCTGAGTCCTATTGGTTCACTCTGATCTGGCGTTGTGGTAGCCACATATGCTTTAGCAGCCGAAGTAACTTTCACACCCGCTGAGCTACCCGTCGTTGAAAGGGAAGACCCACCGTATTTCTGATAGTCGGTGAACAGCGCCTCTTCCGATAATCTGGCGGTATGCACGTCGGACAGAGCGGCAGCGTTGAATGCCTTGGCGCGATAGGCCGAGAACTGCGGAATGGCAATCGCGGCCAAAATGCCGATAATCGCAATGACAATCATCAACTCAATCAACGTAAAGCCCTTTTCCTCTTTTTTTCTGACGTTCATCATGATCAATACTCCTGTTAGTTTTGTTTCCCTCTCGTTCATGTATTCCGAAAATATAGCCCAAGTTGAAGAGGTGTAACGAATTATGGAGCAAGCCGCATGCCAATAGCAGTGACCGGTATCACACGAAACTCAAGTGGATACTGACAAGTTTTGTCAGTCAGGCTGCTAAAATTGGGTAGTTTGCTCGCTACGATATTGTAATGCTTCGGCCAAATGCGAAGAGGATATGGCTTCTGTTCCATTCATATGGGCATTCATATGGGCATTCACATCGGTATCCAGATCAGCAATGGTACGCGCGACCTTCAAAATCCGGTAGTAACTGCGGGCTGAAAGCGAGAACCGCTCCATCGCCGTGTCCAGCAATTTCGACCCTTCTTCATCCGGTCTGGCATAGTGTTCAATCTGTTGCTGGCTCATACGCGCATTCACGCATCCCTCACCCAGCCGCGCATACTGACGTTCCCGTGCCGCCGCCACCCGTTTCGCGACAGGTGCGGAAGACTCGCCAGACTGCATGCCCGCCAATTCGTCTTTACCCACCGGTGGTACATGCACATGCAGATCAAAACGATCCAGCAACGGCCCTGAAATACGTTGTCTGTACCGCCTGATCTGGGAAGGAGAACAGCGGCAGGCGCGTGTGGGATGCCCCAGATAACCGCATGGGCACGGGTTCATGGCCGCCAATAATTGAAAACGGGCCGGAAATTCCAGCGTATCCGCCGCGCGGGCGATACACACACGACCATCTTCCAGCGGTTGGCGCAACACCTCCAGCACCTGACGTTTGAATTCCGGTAATTCATCCAGAAA
>CAZDWG010000296.1:0-1743 GCA_964509005.1 uncultured Zetaproteobacteria bacterium | reverse complement strand
TTGAATTGGCTATGGCCAGTCCCGCACTCGCGCGCCTTGCCGCACATCCCGCCAGTACTTGCTTAGTTAAAATAGCAATCCGCTTCTTTCTGAGTTGCATCCATGGCGGACTGGATACGAATCAGACTTTTGCTTTCATCCGCATTCGCATCAATGCGTAATGGCTCACCAAACACGAACACGCCTCTGGTGCAGGGTTTCGGAATATAGAAATGATCCCAGGATTTAGTGATGCGCCAGTGATGTTTGGTAGCCCACATCACCGGGTAAATTTTAAGCCCTGTTTTCCTGGCTAACAAAACAATTCCCGGTTTCACAATTTCGCGTGGTCCTTTCGGCCCATCCGGAGTAATACCGAAATCACATTCTTCATTTCTGGATTTACGTATCATTTGAATCAGTGCCCGGCTTCCGCCACGGCTTGAAGAACCGCGAATAACCCTGAAGCCCTGTAACGAAAGTGTATCCGCAATGAGACTCCCATCCTTGTGTTCGGATATCAGAGTATAACCCTTGCAGCCCTTCAGACCCTTACCCATCATCAACAAGCGTGCATGCCAGAAGGCAAAAATATATTGCTCACCAGAATTCGATTGATAGCACCCACCTGAAAATTCCCAACGTATCGTGGCGGACAGTCCGGCAATCGTTATTCTGATCAAATGTGGTATCAGCCAAATGCCCAAACGCCGCTTCATGTTCTCATCCGACTAACCTGCATGATTCATGGATCTCCGTGATGCTTGCGCTGTTCCGGTAAGTTTCCAAGCATAGACACACTCTGCATAGCCAACATTGCCATGACGTGTCTGGAACATGATCAAATGGACATGTCGCGGGTAACTTCCTGCAACATTGCGTATGCAGTATTCTTTAAACTTTAAACATCGTTAACCGATGGAAGTTTTACGAAAAATACAAGGAGTACTTATGCCTATTAATATTGCCCACATTCATCCCATGTTGGTACATTTTCCACTGGCCTTGTTTCCCGTGGTTTTGGGGATTCAGTTTGTTGTCCTGATCAGGGGGCAGACTCTGTTCGACCGGGGGTGTCCGCAGAGTTCTGCTATGGGGTTGTTGGTTTTGGCAGCAGTCGCTGCAGTCGCCGCTGCCACGTTTGGCGATATGGCGTTGGATAAGGCGGTTGCTTCCGGGGTGAAACTTTCGCTTCTGGAAAGCCATGAAGAGCTGGGTCAGGCCAGCGCCACCCTGCTTGTGCTGATGGCGCTGGCGGGTGCTTGGTTGTTCAAGGTTCAGGCACCATCCATGAAGGTGAGTTGGAGTTTTTGGCTGGCAGGCGCAGCTATTTTTGTTGTCCTGATTATCACCGCCTGGCATGGCGGTCATCTGGTGTACGATCTGGGCGTCAACGTGACCGTCAAGGGGCATTGACGCATAAATTCGAAGGGAGAGAGGCCATACTGATGAGCCGGTGGCGAGCTAAACTATTGAGTACATGTGTCGGGATAGGTTTGACCTTGAGCGCCTGCGCTACCTATCACCCCCAGCCTCTGAATCCGTCGCCCAGTCTTGCGTCATCGCTCGGGCAACTGCAATTGAAGGTCAAGGCGGGTAGGCATCTGGAATTGCCCCGTGCGTGGCGGGGCCATGCCGTCCATGTGAAAGATGGACTGGATGAAATGGACGTGGCCTTGCTTGCCGTGTTGAACAGCCCGAAGCTGCGTGCCGCGCGCATGCAAATGGGTGAGTCGGCGGCGCGGCTCATCAAGGCCGGATTGC
>CAZDWG010000295.1:0-1757 GCA_964509005.1 uncultured Zetaproteobacteria bacterium | reverse complement strand
GGCGATTCGTGGGTTATGGAGCGGAGCATGGGTGATCTGGAAGATCGTATTGGCTACCATTTTCGCAACGGGCGTTTGATCAAGCAGGCTTTGACCCACAGGTCTACATCCGGCGAGCATATGGAACGTATGGAGTTTCTGGGCGATGCGATCCTCGGGGCGATTATTGCCGCCAGACTCTATGAACAATTCCCACATACCGATGAGGGGGAGTTGACACGCATGCGCTCGGTCATGGTATGTAAGGATGGTTTGCTCACGATTGCCCGCGAATGGCGGCTTGCTGCATACCTTCATGTCGGCGGTGGAGAACGCGACGGAGACGAGCAGCTTAAATCCACATCCATTGTGGCCAATGCCGTTGAAGCGGTGATTGGAGCGGTATTTCTCGACGGAGGATGGGAGGGCGCCCGTGTGCTGGTGCTGAAGGCATGGGCTGATTCGCTGTGCTGCGTTGATCGGGCGGATAGCCGTGACGCGAAAACCCGCCTTCAGGAATTCACGCAGGCACATGGTCTGGGCTTGCCGCAGTATGTGGTACGCGATCTGGGCCCTGATTGTAAGCGCCGTTTCGAAGCCGAGTGTCATGTGGACGGCAATAAAGCCGGAGAGGGCGCAGGCGAGAGAAAAAAAACAGCGGAGATGGAAGCCGCGGATCAGGCATGCCGTCATCTGTCCGTTCATGCGTCTGCATGATGTATACAGCGGCGGGAACGGATAAGGAAGGAGGTGTTAAATTCGTGCCGGGTGAAACGTTTCGTTGTGGCTTTGTCGCATTTCTCGGGCGTCCCAATGTGGGGAAATCCACATTGATGAACCGTATCATTGGCACCAAGGTGGCGATTGTTACGCCTAAACCGCAAACCACCCGGCATCGCATTCTGGGTATCCATACCGACGCATCCCGACAGATTATTTTTGTCGATACGCCCGGCATTCACAGGGGGAGCAAGCAGTTAAACCGGAATATGGTGCGCGTGGCCTATGCTGCGGCGGCGGAGGCCGATGTTTTGGCCGTGATGCAGGACGTGAGTGCCCCGCTTGATCGTGGCACATGTGCTTTGATCGAACGCTTTGCCGATGGGCAATTATCACAACCCCGGATTCATGTATTAAACAAAGTGGATAAAATAAGAAAGGACGTATTGCTGCCCCGGTTGGCTGAAATTCAGCGGCTTGATCCGAACGCCGAAGCCTATATCCCCGTATCCGCCAGAAAGGGGGTGCAAATGGATGCGCTGATGGATGAACTGACAAGACATTTGCCGGTAGCTCCGCCTGTTTATGCGCCGGATTGGTACACAGACCAGAGCCAGCGTCAACTGGCCGCCGAATATGTGCGCGAGCAGGTTTTTCTTGCCATGCAGCAGGAGATTCCGTTTCAGACAGCGGTAGATATTGAGGTGTTTCACGAGTCGGAAGCAGGGGTGGAGATTGAGGCTGTCATTCTGGTCGGCGGGAAACGCCATAAACCGATGCTGATCGGCAAGGACGGTGCACGCATGAAATCCATGGGTACGAGAGCCCGGAAGGGACTGGAGGATCTGTTTGCCTGTCATGTCAACCTAAAACTGTGGGTCAAGGTAGATCCGGGCTGGTTTGACCATCCGGGCAAGCTGCATGATCTTGGTTTGTAGTACATGAGCGGGCTTTATTCACCACAGAGGACACAGAGAGAACAGAGAAATGCGAAGATATTTAGCCTGCACTATTCATAAATTCTACCGCGCCCTTGCTTGCCCCTTTGTTCGCAACGA
>CAZDWG010000294.1:0-1762 GCA_964509005.1 uncultured Zetaproteobacteria bacterium | reverse complement strand
GCAATGTCTTCATAAACGCGGTTATGCAACGCCAGTTCGAGGGCGATACGCATCAGATTCAGGCAATACATGGCCATCCAACTGGTGCCGTCAGCCTGATCGATATATTCTCCCGTGGGTAGCGGAGCACTTCGGTTAAATACGCCGATGTTATCCAGGCCGAGGAAGCCACCCTGAAAGATGTTGTTTTCGCCTTCATCCTTGCGATTGACCCACCAGGTAAAGTTGAGAAGTAATTTGTGCAGACTGCGCTCCAGAAAATCCAGATCGCCAACACCGCCATTGGCATCGCGTTCCGCTTTGTACACTTCCCATGCGGCCCATGCATGCACCGGCGGATTAACATCGTCGAAGGCCCATTCATAGGCGGGAATTTGTCCGTTGGGGTGCTGGTACCAGACACGAGTCATGAGCAACAACTGATCCTTGGCAAAGTCCGGGTCGATCATGGCCATGGTGATACAGTGAAACGCCAGATCCCAGGACGCATACCATGGATATTCCCATTTATCCGGCATGGAAA
Organism: uncultured Zetaproteobacteria bacterium; assembly: GCA_964509005.1. Lineage (GTDB taxonomy): Bacteria > Pseudomonadota > Zetaproteobacteria > Mariprofundales > Mariprofundaceae > JAUZQZ01. Next base: position 1,239 of record CAZDWG010000294.1, on the reverse strand, counting down.
TGATTTCAGCATTGTTGAGATGCGGCCAGTCGCTGTTGCGGCCATGGCGGCGCCCGACGGGTGGCGGCGGCATAGCCGGATCACCCTCCAGCCACTGCGGGATGTCATAATAGTAAAACTGTTTGCTCCAGATCATGCCAGCCAGCGCCTGGCGCTGGATTAGCCTGAGATCAGCATCCGGTACGCCTGTCTGCACACCGGCATAGAATTCATTCGCCTCATTGCACCGTTGTTGCATGACTGCATCGAAATCGGTGAACGGTTGCGGATAACGTGCCGCGCACAAGCGCACCCGCACATCAACCCAACCGTGGGTGGGTACGGTAAACATATAGTGCGCCGCGGCCTTGGTGCCTTTCTGTCGCGGATTGACCGCCTGATGCTCGCCGGAAATGACATAGTCATGAAAGGCATCCTTGAAATACCCAACATCCTTCGCACCGTAGTGGCGGCGCACATTCGTATCGTTATCACAGAATAGCAGACTTGAATCACCGTCCAGATAACAATGATAGCCGGGTAAATCGGGGTGCTCGACCACGATGCAGCCGGATTCATTGGCGGAAAGACCGGGTCGGACCTGGTCGTAGCCCCACGCCCATGTATTGCGAAACCAAAGCTGCGGCAGAATGTGCAGTGGCGCATCATCCGTACCACGATTATGCGCGGTAATCCGCATCAGAATATCATCCTCGCCAGCCTTGGCGTATTCCACGAACACATCGAAGTACCGGTTATCGTCAAACACGCCCGTATCCATCAGTTCAAACTCGGAGGCACCCTTGCCGCGCTTGCGATTCTCCTCCACCAGTTGCGTGTAGGGGAATTCTATCTGTGGATACTTGTACAACATTTTCATGTAGGCATGGCTGGGCGTGGCGTCGAGGTAATAATAGAGCTCTTTAACATCCTCGCCATGGTTACCCTCACCGTTGGTCAGCCCAAAAAGGCGTTCCTTAAGGATGGAATCCTTCCCGTTCCAAAGCGCCAGCGCCAGACAAAGCTGCTGTTTTTCATCACTGATACCGGCAATGCCGTCCTCACCCCAACGGTAGGCGCGGCTGCGCGCATGATCGTGCGGGAAATAACTCCACGCTGTGCCGTGCTCGCTGTAGTCCTCCCGCACCGTCCCCCACTGCCGCTCGGAGAGATAGGGCCCCCATCTACGCCATCCATGATTGCCGTTATGCTGCTCAAGGATGCGCGCTTTCTCTCCATTCATCCTGCTTTTCTCTAACC
>CAZDWG010000293.1:0-1798 GCA_964509005.1 uncultured Zetaproteobacteria bacterium | reverse complement strand
AATTCTCTCAATGCATAAAACCCGAAAGGATGCATTTGCCGGATGAACCGTTAAAATGAGCATGGCTAAATGCTAATTGTTCTAATTGGTTTTTGCAATTCGGCAACCCTTTACCTCAACTTATTGAGAACTTACAATAAACTGACTGAAACTCAGTAAAACGGCCTAGCCGAATATTTACAAAAAAAGGAACAGGCCTTGGTATGGCATCAAGATATTGCTAGGCACTCAGAAACAGCATCCAGAAAACCAAGGCTGCTTTTATATAGAGGTGGAGTGCAATATCTATTACGGATTCATCGTGCAAAAGTTAGATGGTAAACGCGTTGGCGATGCTAAAACAATTGGGGGCATCCAAGAATTGCTCAAAGCTAATTACAAAGATGATAATGGCTGGCCAGCTTGGAGATATCCGCAAGATGAGAGTGGAGCATTTGATCTTGATATAAATTTCAAAATATTTGAAGGGAAATCGCTTGCAATAATTGATGAACGCCAGCGTACATCGTATCTGGAAAAACTTGCTCAAGAGGTAAAAGAAGCCATTCAGGAAGGAGTGGGTATACTCCAGGGAAAGGAATTACTAATCGACGAAAAAGAGATATGGGTTAATTCTGCGACCTGAGATGTCGCACGCATCCGTATCCTTTTCCAGATCAAGCCGGAAAAGGAGATGCCGATGACCAGTACAATCTATGCACTAAAAGTTAAGGGAATGGAACAGGAGGTATTTCGTTCGCTCCAGCAGGGTGAGGGCCGTTTCGGCTGGAGCTATATCGAAAACGCGGATCTTCATTACCTCAGGGATAAGTGGCGAAAAGGCGGTTGGGACAGCCTGACCACTGAGGGACAGGCGTGCTATCAGTGTTTTCTGCTCGATATTAAACCGAATGATAATGTGGTGTTCGTCAATGTGCCGCAATGGGGGCAATGCACCCTGGCGCGGGTGACGGGGCCGTATTTCTGGAAGAAGGATGACGCGGACTTCAACTACCGCTTCCATGTGGACCCGGAGAGCGTGCGCGTTTTTGATCGCAACGATGCCATCGTGCCGCGCCGCCTTTCCGCGAAGCTCAAGTTGCAGGGCCGCTGGTGGCGGCTTTACGACCGGGACTTGTTCCGGCAATTGCTGTCGGAAAGGGGTCGGGACTTGTTTTGCGCATCCTCACCAGCCTTGAATATATCGACTCACTATAGAATGTCACAAAAACCAAGGGAGGCAACAGCCGTTTTCCGAGAAAAATCACCTTACGCCGACAACAGGCTCTACGGATAACCGAAGACCGACTGCATGAAGAATGGAGTCCAAGCTGGCGAGTTTTGGATTGCCATTCTTAGAAAGGGTTCTGTACAGTGCTTCTCTGTTCAGATCGGCAGTTTCGGCCACTTTCCTTACGCCACCATTGGCATCGGTCACATCTTTTACGGCCAACAGAAAAACAGAGCGATCCCCGCTTTCAAGCACAGCATCCAGATAAGCCGCCGCCTCAACAGGGTTTTTAAGACTTTCGAGCAAGTCATCCCGATAGGATTTACTTCTCATTTGATCGCTCCTTGTAATCTTTCCACATTTTCTAGACCAGTAATGGCATGATGAAATAGATGAGTTAGTCTGGCTTGACAGTTTGATATTGCGCATAGGGGAAGGTGCGAGTTTTACCATCTGGTGTGTGCAATCACACCAGACAAGCCGGACAGGGCGGGACTGTCAAAGGGTTATCGGATTATTTTATAGGTGGCCGGTGCAACATATCTTCGCGTTTGATTTGTACCGTATGAACATCTAATATACCAATAT
>CAZDWG010000292.1:0-1812 GCA_964509005.1 uncultured Zetaproteobacteria bacterium | reverse complement strand
TCGAATTCACATTCCCGGCGGATATTACCATGTCATGCTGCGTGGTAATGGCGGTGCTGATATTTTTTTCAGCGATGAAGATCGTTTCCACTTTTATCTGCTTATGCAGGAAGGGATAGAGCGTTTCGGGCACAGAATTCATGCCTTTTGTCTTATGGGTAATCATGTACACCTTGTGATACAGGTCAGAGAAATTTCTTTGTCCCGTATTATGCAAAACCTTTCATTTCGTTACACCCGCTGGGTCAATGCCAAACAAAAGCGCACGGGTCACCTATTCCAGGGGCGATTCAAGGCGCTACTGGTGGATGAAGATAGTTATTTGCTGACGTTGGTGCGATACACGCATTTAAATCCTGTGCGGGCTGGCTTGGTGTCTGATCCGACCCAATATCTGTGGAGCAGTCATGCCGTCTATCTTGGGGATGAAGTGTTACCCTGGTTGGAGTCTCAGGCTACGCTTTCGCAGTTTTCCGAGCATCTTGATTTGGCAAGAAAGCAATATGTTGAATTTATAAGCCAGGGCATGAATGAAGCGCATCAGCCAGAATTTCATTGTGGTGCAATTGATACTCGGATTATAGGCGATGATGGTTTCATTCAAAGCGTATTGACAGGCAATGATACTGATAAGGTTCGATACAGTTTGGATTTCTTCATTGAAATGGTATGCAAGTTCTATGAACTCCAGCCATCAGCGCTTTCAGAACGCAGCAGGATGAGGAAGCCTTCGGAGGCTAGAGCGGTTATAGCTTGGCTAATCCAGCGGCATGGAACAGAGTCGCTAACCGATGTAGCAAAACGATTTGGTCGGGATGTCGCTACGTTGAGCACTTCGGTGCGACGACTGAAAGAAAAAATGATTCAAGATGAGAACCTTTGTCAAATGCTCAGCACCATTGAAACGGAAATAACCAAGACATTAAAGATTTAGATGGCGTCACACAGCCAGGCATCAAAGGCTCTGAAATGGAAGACTCAAAAACATCAATCATTGGCTCACCGATTAATGTAATTGGTTGGCATGGGATACTGGAGAGATTGAGCGAATGGTCTGCTCGGCGGGAAAGTCGTTATATCTGTATCTGCAATGGGCACTCGGTAGTTACAGCCATATTAGAACCGGATTTCGGTCGTGTGATACATGAGGCTGATATGGCTACGCCGGATGGCGCCCCAGTGGCTTGGGCAATGCGCCGCAAGGGGTATGAGGGTCAGCAGCGCATTAATGGCCCTGACTTGATGTGGCGCTATTGCAAAGAGGCGGCACTGCGCGATGAGGCGATGTATTTTTATGGGGGGACGGAAAAAACCCTTAATGCTCTGAAAGAAAAACTTAATTTTATATTTCCTGCATTGAAAATTTCTGGCATGTATTCGCCGCCGTTTCGGCCACTGACTGAAGCTGAAGATGCAGAAGTTATAGAGCGTATTAATGCATCCGGGGCTGGTGTTGTATGGGTGAGTTTGGGTTGTCCAAAGCAGGAATTCTGGATGGCGGAGCATCGAGGACGAATTAATGCGGTGATGGTTGGGGTGGGAGCCGCCTTTGATTATCACGCGGGCACGACCAAACGTGCCCCATTATGGATGCAGGAATGCGGACTGGAGTGGTTTTACCGCCTGTGTCGTGAGCCTCGGCGCTTGTGGAAACGATATCTTGTGACAAACTCATTGTTTATCTGGTATTGGCTGAAAGAACGAATTTTAGCCCGTGAAAGATAGCGGGGTCAGATACAAGGTCTGGTTTGGCGTGAAAATTCGGGGGTCAGGTCTAGGATTGAAGCCTTTCTCCACATCAAAACCCATCGG
>CAZDWG010000291.1:0-1815 GCA_964509005.1 uncultured Zetaproteobacteria bacterium | reverse complement strand
CTAGCCTGAACTATTCATAAATTCTGCCATGCCCTTGCTTGTTCCTTTGTTCGCACCGAATCCCTCGTCGGTCGTCCGTATGCGCGCTCACGGCCTCCTTCCTTGGAATCCGTTGCGAACAAAGGCCCGGCGCAATCATCACGGCGATTTATGAATAGTTCAGGCTAGCTTTGAGTAACACGCACAAGCCCGCAAAGAAACGCCTCGACTACCTGTTGACCGAGCGAGGGTTGGCTGAAAGCGATGCTCAGGCACAGCGTTTGATTATGGCGGGTCTGGTCTATATCAATGGTCAGAAAGCCGACAAGCCGGGAGTACAGGTTCGGTCGGACGTGAATATCAATGTGCGGGAAACCCTGCCTTATGTTTCGCGCGGTGGACTGAAGCTGGAGGCGGCGCTGGATTTTTTTGGTCTTGCCGTAGATGGAATGGTCTGCCTGGATGTGGGGGCGTCCACGGGCGGTTTTACCGATTGCCTGTTACAGCGAGGCGCGAACATGGTGTATGCCGTGGATGTAGGCAGAGGCCAGTTGCATTACCGCCTGCGGCAGGACAAACGAGTCGTTTGCCTCGAACGCACGCATATTCGGGGCTTGACCCGGACCCATATCCCGCGGGATATAGATGCATTGGTGATTGATACCTCGTTTATTTCTCTGGTTACGGTATTACCGCTGGCATGGAAATTCCTTGCATCAGGGGGCTGGTGTGTGGCGCTGATCAAGCCCCAGTTTGAAGTGGGGTCAAAATTGCTGTCCAAAGGTGTGGTGCGTCACGAAACAGTGCGAGCCGGTGCGATTGAGAAAGTGAAGGAGGCGGCGCTGGCACTGGATGGCTCCGAGCTGCTGGGCATCATCGAATCCCCAATCCACGGACCCAAGGGTAATGTGGAGTTCCTCATCGCTTTGGCGAAAAATGAGACAGGTTTTATGGCATCATCGGGCGGATTGATCCCCCATCTCCAAAGGTCGCACTCACAGGCGCATGATCCGAGTACCACGCATCGGTGAAAACGGATACGCTCTGAACAGATGCCGCGATACCGGGGGTGCAGAGATGATAGTCAATGCGCCATCCAACATTCTTTTCTCTGGCGCGTCCACGGTTCGACCACCATGAGTATTGTTCTTTTTCGGGATAAAGTCTTCGGAATATGTCCACAAACCCGGCATCATTCAACAGGCGGTCCATCCATGCGCGCTCATCGGGTAGAAAACCGGAATTTTTCCGGTTACCACGCCAATTTTTAAGGTCGATATTGTTATGCGCGATATTGACGTCGCCGCACAATATGATGTCACGCCCTTCATTCTTCATGCGAGTTATCAATGGCAGGAAACGATCCAGAAAGGTGTATTTTATCGCCTGGCGTATTTCCGAACTGGAACCGGAGGGGAAATAAATACTGATAACCGAAAGATTCCCGAATTCAGCCTGGATATATCGGCCCTCCGCATCCATATCGTTCCAGTTTGTGCCAGGGTCAACCGCGCTCAGGCCGATGTGAACGGCGTCCGGTTTGCGGCGTGAATACAGGGCCACACCGGAATAGCCCGGTTTTTCGGCAAAATGATAATAACGATGATAAGCAGGGGGGGCGGCTTCCTCCGGGATCTGATGCCGGTGGGCCTTTAATTCCTGCATGCAGAGGATATCCGCATCCTGTCCGGCGAACCAGTCCCAGAATCCCTTGCGGGTGGCAGCGCGGATGCCGTTGACATTGAAGGTGATGATTTTCACAAGCCGATGCTACAAAAAAGGCAACTACTCAGCACCCATCGTTTTGTCATTGCGAGGGAGCGAAAGCGACTGCGG
>CAZDWG010000290.1:0-1842 GCA_964509005.1 uncultured Zetaproteobacteria bacterium | reverse complement strand
TTGACCGTGACCATGGCTGGCGTCATTCAGTTGCTGATTGGCATCCTGAAATTGGGTTATCTGATTAAATTTATTCCCTATCCGGTGGTGTCGGGCTTTATGACGGGTACCGGTATTTTGATGGTGATGTCTCAGAGTCAGGCTGTGATGGGAGGTGATGTGGTTCTCACCATACGACAGGGTGCCTGGATTCCTGCCGCGACGGCAGCTGTGACACTGGCGGCGATGGTCTGGTTGCCGCGCTGGATTAACAGGATTCCCGGCACCGCCCTGGGTTTGATTGTCGGCACACTGGCTTTTCATGTTTTTTCCATGATGCAGACTGGGTCTCGCCCGGCAGCGTGGGTGGTCGGGAGTTTGCCACCTATTTCGGGAATTCATTTCGGCCTTGATTTATCCGCCATGCATCAGCTTCCCTGGCCGATGATGCTGGGTTCCTCTTTTGCGCTGGCGGTACTGGCTTCACTTGATACCTTGCTGACCAGTGTGGTGGCCGATGTGTCCACGGGCGCACGGCATAGTGCCCGTCGGGAATTGATGGGCCAGGGTGTGGGTCATGTGTTGGCTTCGCTTGCCGGAGGCATGGCTGGCGCAGGCACAACAGGGGCGACGCTGGTGGCCATTGAAAGCGGGGGACGTTATTGGGCCGGGTTGGTCGCGGGAGCCAGTTTAATTTTCCTGATTTTATTCATGGGGCCGATCGCGTCTATTCTGCCAATCAGCGTGTTCGCGGGCATTATTTTGCATGTTGCGATATTCAGCATGTTCGATAAAGACATCGTTTTGTGGCTTAAAACGCCACAGGCTCGCATGGGCGGAGTGATTGCCCTGGCCGTGATTCTCGTTACGGTATTCTATGACTTGATGGTTGCCGTAGGCCTGGGTGTCGCCCTGGCCACAGTCGAGTTTATCCGTGCCCAGATGCAATCCGTCGTGGTACACCGCAGATGGAATCTGGATGACCGAAAATCATTACGCCGACGGTCGAAATGCGCCTGCGAATTACTGGGTAAGAATTCGGATGCCGTTGTCGGTTATGATCTCAAGGGGATCCTGTTTTTTGGTACAACGGATCATTTGTTTGAGATAATGGCGAATGACTTAAAAAGAGCAACATACATCATTCTCGATATGCGGCGGGTGGGTCAGGTGGATATGACAGCCATTCGTCTGATTGAACACATGTCCGGCATGATGCGCGAGCGCGGCGGCGAACTGATTTTAGCGCATATTCCAAAGGGTATGGGGCTGGTCAAACGAAGAGGGCATCGGCACGAACGCATTATTCCCTATCATGCCCATGTCCACCTGCGCACGTTCGCAGATTCCGACAGTGCGTTGGAGTATGCCGAAGGTCATGTACTTGAGGCCCTTGGAGAGAAAGATGTGCATGGCGCTGTCTGCGTCGAACTGGCCAATTCCGAGCTTCTGGCCGGACTCGGGAAAGATGAAATCGTATGTCTGGAACCTTTTTTTCATACCATGGAGGTGCCTGCGGGAGATTATCTTTTCCGCTGTGGCGATCAGGGGGCGGAGCTCTTTGTGATTATGCGTGGCGATGTGGAAATTTTGCTACCTTACGGTAAGCGGAGAAAGCTTCGTCTGGCCAAGTTTGGGCCCGGCATGACCGTGGGCGAAATCGCTTTTCTGGAGCCTGGATCGCGCGCATCGGATGCGCGGGCAAGCAAAGATTGTGTACTGGCTATATTAAAACATGATGCGCTGAAGCGGCTATGCCGCAAACATCCCGATCTGGGGATGCGCTTGCTGTTATCCCTTGGACATAATTTAAGTCAGTATCTGCGCCGCGCCGATGCCGAATTGAGAAGGTTAGCTTCCTGA
>CAZDWG010000289.1:0-1874 GCA_964509005.1 uncultured Zetaproteobacteria bacterium | reverse complement strand
AGCCGGAGAGAAAGAAAACAAACAAGAAATAGATATTATGTCCCCCGAATTACTGCGTCAGCGTCAACGTGACGCTTTGCGGTGCGAAGGCTCTTTTCGGATTGCCGTCAAAGGTGACGATTTCCCTGATACGGGATGCCTTGCCGCCCGGCAGCACCGTCACGGCATCGCCTGCGCGCACCGCACCGGAATTGACACGCTCGCAATAACCCCGGAAATCCGGCAGACCGTCCGTTTGTGGCCGATTGACATATTGCACGGCGAAGCGAAACGGCAAGCGGTCGATGTGATCCGTCACCTCAATGGATTCAAGTATGCCCAGCAACGTCTTGCCTTCATACCAGGGCATGGACTCACCGCGCGTGGCCACCATATCGCCACAAGCGCGCAGAAATAGCAGAAATAGTAGAGCAGAAATAGGCAGAAATAGCAAAGCAGAAATAGGGTCAGGTCTAGGATTGATGGATATGGCATGATGTGCCAGAGTGTCCGCATGGTCAGACCATTACGCATCGAATTTACAGGGGCGGTTTACCACATCACCAGCCGCGGCGATCGCCGGGAAGCTATCGTGGAGAATGATGAGGATCGTCGTGAATTTGTAACATTACTGGGTGATGTCACGAAACAAATGGACTGGCATTGTTATGTATGGTGTCTGATGGACAATCATTATCATCTGGTGCTGGAAACTCCCGAGGCCAATCTTGCCCGTGGTATGCGCCAACTGAACGGCATGTTCACACAATCGAGTAACCGCCGACACGGGCGCTCCGGGCATCTATTGCAGGGGCGCTACAAGGCCATTCTCGTGGACCGGGAATCCTACCTGTTGGAGCTATGCCGTTACGTGGTGCTGAATCCCGTGCGGGCGGGTATGGTGGATGATCCCGCAGCATGGGCATGGAGCAGTTACCGTGCGACGGCTGGCACGGAGCAGGCGCAGACATGGCTGGCGCACGAGGCAATACTGTCTCATTTCGGAGGCAACCTTGCCACGGCGCAAAAGCTATACACGCAGTTTGTTGCGGAAGGCATGAGCAACCGATCAATATGGCGGCACCTGAATCGCCAGATTTATTTGGGTGATGATGTGTTTGTTCAGCGTACACAGGCAAATTTGAATGAAATCATGCCAGATGAAAACGTGTCGGGCATTCAGGCTCGGCATCCTGCGCTATCGTTGTCAGCGATTGAACAGGCCCATCCGGACCGCAATGAGGCCATTACCGCAGCCTATGCCACAGGCGAATATAGCTATGCGGATATTGGGAAACAATTTCATCTGCACTTCACCACCGTGGGCGAGATTGTACGGAATCAACAGAAAATCCATCAATCCTAGACCTGACCCTATTTTTCTTATCTCAGGGGTGAAACTTCAGTTAAGATAGTAAGCGCCTTTCTCCATTGGAAGTCCCTATTTTATCCTACCAAAGATAATGGACAGCAACGCCGATTCAGTTTTAGTCGATTTCGCTGTCCACGAAACTTTCCCAAACCGCGGTAACAAGGATTTCGTGAGTAACACCGCGTAACCTTCACCGGCCAGCACAACTTTTTTGGGCAATGTCTTCTCCTGTTTCAGCAATGCATCTATTCTTTCAGCCTCGGTGATGGTTACCTTCGCATTTTTCCCTTCCGCCACGGCTTGCAAAAAAGGATTCCGGGTTGCCACTGGCGGCATACTTCCGGCTGGATTGGTCGGCCATGCGCTTTTACCCCACAGCCATAACCCGTGAATTTCGGGTTGCCCGATGCGATGATCGGCATGCCTTCCGTGCAGGCTCATTTGAATCTCGGATATTAAGCGCATCAGCCGCCCGCCATCTTCGCCTTCAGGATGCCGGTTCGGTAATGTTTTGCCGGAGACC
>CAZDWG010000288.1:0-1887 GCA_964509005.1 uncultured Zetaproteobacteria bacterium | reverse complement strand
CTAGACAGGAAAAAGCTTTACCCGAAGCATGCCTTCGGTCAACAATGGGGCAATGAAGTGGACGTTATCCAACCAGCTTACGGCAGCGCGCGTGCTGGTCATTCCTTTGCTTGCGCTGGTCTTCTATCTGCCCGGTGAAGCCGGGCATCTGGGAGCTGCGGCTTTGTTTAGCCTGGCATCTTTGACGGATTGGCTGGATGGGTACCTTGCCCGTCGCCGTAATGAAGTCACCGCATTCGGTCGCTTTCTCGATCCCGTAGCCGATAAGCTACTGGTTGCTACAGCGCTGGTGTTACTGGTTGAGGCCGGTCAGACCCCTGCCCTGCTGGCCGCCATTATTATCGGACGTGAAATTGTCATCAGCGCATTGCGCGAATGGCTGGCGCAGGTCTCCGGCATAGTTCATGTTTCCCTGTTGGGAAAATGGAAAACGGCTGTTCAGATGGTCGCGATTGCCTGCCTCTTGCTGGATGAAAAAGTATTGCGGCTGAACATGCATATCATCGGCCTGGCGCTGCTGTGGATGGCCGCTCTGCTAACCTTGTGGTCTGCTTATGAATACTTGCGCGAGGCATGGTCTGAGCTCATCCATGCACCCGCTAACGCATCCGACAAACCAGCTACAGACGAGAATAAATAAGCGTTGCGATTTCTCCATCCGATAATTCTATCGGATTTGTTTTCATGCTGTTACCGCAGCTTCCCGCAACAATTTTTGCCACATCGGCCTGGCTAATCCCGTATTCGGACAGACGCGGCATGCGCAAGCGCACGGTCCATCCTTTCAGCAAATCAATCAGGACGGAACGCGCTTCCTGATCGCTCAGACCGGCTTGTTTTGTCATCAACCGACCAAGCTCGGCATATTTTATCAACGCGGGGTTCTCGGGCTGGCGCGATTGCATCGTCTCAATATTTAGCCTGCAAGCCTCATACACCAATGTACCACAAACCACCCCGTGCGGAATCGGGAAAAATGCCCCCAAAGGCGAGGCCAGCCCATGTACGGAACCCAATCCCGCGTTGGCCAGCGTAAGCCCGGAAATAGACGAGGCATAAAGCATACCCGTGCGCGCCTCCAGATTATCGCTCTGTTCCACAGCGGCAACAAGACATTCCCGCACCTTCTTCAACCCGCTGAACGCCAGAGCATCGCTTATTGGACTGGCATTGGGCGATACGCAGGACTCCAGCAATTGCGTCAATGCATCCATACCACACGCAGCCGTAACATCCGATGGGCATGAAAGCGTCAGTTCAGGATCAAGAATAATATGTCTGGCCACCAGCTTCTCATGGCGGAATGATTTTTTGAATCCACCATCACCCTGCGCGGACAAAACGGCATTCTTGCTTGTTTCTCCACCCGTTCCCGCCGTCGTTGGCACGGCCACGAACGGGGTAGATGGTCCGTGATACGGCTTGCCCCTCCCCACCCCTTCCAGGTATTCCATCACCGAGCTTCCCAACAGTAACAATCCTGCAATGGCCTTGGCCGCATCTACGGTGCTGCCGCCACCAATAGCCAACACGCTGTCTGGCAAAAATTCTCGATGTTCCGCGACCATTTCATCGACCAAATAAGGTGAAGGCTCTCCCTTCACACGTACTCTGCGAATATCAAAATGCGCCTGCAATTCATTCCACAATGTCTGACACATCGCTGATGCATCAAACGACTGTCCACCCGTGACCAGCAACACCCGATGGCCGAATCCGGCGAGAATCCCGGTAAGCTCCGCGCGCTTGCCCGCTCCGAAGTGAATATGGGGCGTGGATACAAAGGAAAAAGAGTTCAGCTCCATGGCTCACATAACTCCTGTAAAGAGATTCGATGTCCACAAGGATTTGAATCCCTGCATGCGTTGTTGACAGGGGAAGCCATAT
>CAZDWG010000287.1:0-1898 GCA_964509005.1 uncultured Zetaproteobacteria bacterium | reverse complement strand
AGCACAAACGGGCGGCTCATATTCTTTTATGACGCCGCCCGTTTTACTGACACCCTTAGGAGTTGTAAATAAATAACATGGCCATTTCTCCATCCAGCCTATGTACCATCTTGACGCGCTGCTCAATCACAAAATATTCGATGTAGAGACAACTACATCTCATATTTTGTTCAGTCGCATCACGGCAATCTGGCACATATTCAGGCGTATAAACGGCCATGTTATTTATTTACAACTCCTTACGGTAGAGTGACGTTCTCTTGAAGAAAAAGGCAACAAAAACGCGATCCGGCCTCATTTTGATCGGACTGATGGGCTCAGGAAAAAGCAGCATTGGCAAGCGTCTCGCCATACACTTGAACCTTCCCCTGATTGATCTGGATGACACTATCGTCGTTAAAGCAGGTCTGAGTATTCCCGAAATCTTCATCCAACGGGGTGAAACTGAATTCCGTAAAATAGAATCCAAAGCCTTGCGCAAGGCCGTTACCCAACATGCTGTTATTGCCACCGGAGGCGGCGTGGTTCTCTCAAAAAAGAATCGTTCCTTATTGAAACAAAATAGTGCTCCTGTGGTCTGGCTGAAGGCGTCCCCGGAGTTTTTGACGGAGCGCATTGCAGGTGATGCCAATCGCCCGTTGATTGCATCCGGTGATACCCTGAAAAAGTTGCGGGAGCTTTCAGTTATTCGCTACCCGCTTTACAAAGAATGTGCCGATTTTACCCTGCCGAGAGATGGGATGGGGAAACAGCAGGCTATGGAAGTGATTGCTCGATTCCTGACAGAATATAAAGACACTAATAACGGTTGAAAGTGGCTGATAATACAAGTTGGGCGATTGGCCTAGATCGGCCAAGAACAGACGGTCAGAATTTAAGAAATTAGTAGGCCAGCAGGGCATAGTGTAGCTATTTTCTGAATGGAAACAGCATTAAAGCCATGCATGGAAAACAAACCATGATGGTGTCAAGCGATCGTCGGCAAGGCAAATTTGACACAGGTCGGATAAAGTCATTGACGCCGCGCACGCAGGCCCCATAATTTTCGGCGCTTTAGCCTGAGCTATTCATGAATCACCGTGAAGATTCGGCGCGGCAACATCTACGAATAATGCAGGTTAATAAAAGGAGTGATTAAAAAAAACATGGAAAAACTGGACTTTGACATCACGAAAGAACCACCCACGCAGACTGAGATTGATGCTGAGAAAGTACGGCTGAAGGGTAAGGTAAGAACCTATAGAATCAAAGTGTTGGGCGCATCTGCTTTCATAATATTGATAGCAGTTGCAGCGATGAAATGGATGCATACCCCTACTGACACCTCCGATATTGTTGCCGCTGGCATTATTGCCGTCGGTATCGGCGCTGTTGCCGGTATTATTGGCGTCGTGGGTGCTTTCGTTGCTGCCATGTTTGGTATTGGCGTCAGTATTGTCGGTATTGTTATTGCTGTTGTCGCAGCCGGTTGGGCTGGCGCTGCTGGCGCCACTGTCGTTTCCATTGCCGCTATCGCCACTGGTATTATTGTTTTTGGCGGCATCAAACCCATTGAGAATCAAATATCGGCACTGGTTGTCTCTGATCATTATCAGGGTATCAAGCGGTTACGGGAACGGGGCAACCGGGTAGCGGAATACCTTGTCCAAGTTGACAAACAAAGCAGGGGCGTCACCGTGCTCGAGTATCGGGAGTTAAGCTTCGCCGCGCACCAGCATTGATGACTTCTTGCCAAACCTTCATGCGTTCTGCAACAACTAGCAATATTTATGAGAAATCCGGGGCATAACTCCTTGGTCTCCGTAACCATCAACTGAACAGAAAGACAGTATTCGCGTGTTGAGGAATGAGGTGCATGGTGGTTCCATGCATCGAAATTCCAGCCCGGAAATGGACCA
>CAZDWG010000286.1:0-1918 GCA_964509005.1 uncultured Zetaproteobacteria bacterium | reverse complement strand
TTGAAACCCTGGTTGACCTGCAACGGTGCGGTCAACTTCCTGATGAGCTTTCATCCGGGGAAATCAGAACCCGCTACATCAAGGCCATTAATAAAGGGCTGTTCAAGGTTATGTCCAAGATGGGGATATCCACGTATCAGTCCTACTGTGGTGCGCAAATTTACGAGGCTATCGGTCTGGCCTCGGAGTTTGTCGATATGTATTTCACCGGAGCTCCAACCCGGATTGAGGGCGTGGGTCTGGCCGAAATATCCCATGAAGCCGTTCACTGGCACCGTGATGCCTATGGCGATAAACAGATATACAAGGATGCACTTGATGTCGGTGGCGAATATGCGTGGCGTGTGCGCGGTGAGCAACATTTGCTGACACCGGAGACCATTGCCAAACTCCAGCATGCGGTACGCACCGGAGATTATGGGCTATACAAGGAATACGCACAACATATCAATCATCAGAGCGGCCGCCTGACCACTCTGCGCAGCTTGTTCCGCTTCAGAAAAAGGGAAGCCATACCGCTGCGTGACGTGGAGCCCGCCGAAAATATCGTCAAACGCTTCGTCACGGGCGCCATGAGCTTCGGCTCAATATCGCACGAGGCCCATTCCACGCTGGCCATTGCCATGAACCGTCTGGGTGGCAAATCCAATACCGGCGAGGGTGGTGAGGAAACCGCACGTTTCACGCCCATGGAAAATGGTGATTCGATGCGTTCGGCCATCAAACAGGTGGCATCCGGACGCTTCGGCGTAACCACGGAATATCTGGCCAATGCCGATCAGATTCAAATCAAGATTGCCCAGGGCGCCAAGCCGGGTGAAGGCGGCCAGTTGCCGGGACACAAGGTGGATAAACGCATTGGTCGCGTCCGTCATTCAACGCCCGGCGTAGGATTGATCTCCCCTCCCCCGCACCATGATATTTATTCGATCGAGGATTTGGCGCAGCTAATTTTCGACCTGAAAAACACCAATGCATCGGCGGACATCAGTGTCAAACTGGTTTCGGAGATTGGCGTTGGCACCATTGCCGCGGGCGTGGTCAAGGCGCATGCGGACCACGTGGTAATTTCCGGTCATGACGGCGGCACGGGCGCCAGCCCCCTCACCAGCATTAAACATGCGGGTGCGCCGTGGGAGATGGGCCTGGCGGAAACGCAGCAAACACTGGTGTTGAACCGGCTGCGCAGTCGCATGACCTTGCAAGCCGACGGACAAATGCGTACGGGACGCGATGTGGTGATCGCCGCTCTTCTGGGTGCGGACGAAGTGGCATTCGGCACCATCGCATTGATCGCGGAAGGCTGCATCATGATGCGTAAATGCCATTTGAACACATGTCCGGTTGGCGTCGCCACGCAGGATCCTGAACTACGCAAGAACTTTGTCGGCAAGCCGGAGGATGTGGTCAATTTCTTCATGTTCGTCGCCGAGGAAGCGCGCGAAATCATGGCGGAACTGGGTTTCAAAACGTTTAATGACATGATTGGCCGCTCCGATGTATTGGATACCCACGATGCCATCCGCCATTGGAAATCACAGGGCCTGGATTTATCCCCGATTTTTCATCGCACGGATCCGAAGGATACGCCGGTTTACCACTGCGAAACCCAGGATCATGGCTTGGACGCGGTCAGGGACCAATGGCTCATCAAACAGTCGAAAACAGCACTGGAAGGCGGAAAGCCTGTTATCATTGAAACACCCATCCACAATACTGATCGCAGTTTTGGCACCATGCTTTCCGGCGAAGTCGCCAAACGCCATGGTCACGAAGGGCTGGCTGAAGACAGTATTTATATTCGGGCCAGGGGCACGGCGGGCCAGAGCCTGGGGGCATGGCTGGCACGCGGCATCACCATTAACCTGGCTGGCGAGGGCAATGATTATGTCGGTAAAGGCTTGTCCGGCGGCCGCAT
>CAZDWG010000285.1:0-1922 GCA_964509005.1 uncultured Zetaproteobacteria bacterium | reverse complement strand
CCAGACCGAGAACGGCGGTGCCGTTGCTGATGACGCCGACCAGATTTCCACGCGATGTATATTCGTAGGCCAGATCGGGGTTTTTCTCGATTTCGAGGCAGGGGACCGCCACCCCCGGCGTGTAAGCCAATGCAAGATCACGCTGGGTTACGCATGGTTTGGTGGCCTGAATGCTGATTTTTCCAGGTATCGGTTGGCTGTGATAGTTCAGTGCGTCTTCGTGCATGGAATCTTTCGACATGGTTATCTCCATCTTTACAATCACGTTATGATGCGCATGCTACTCTTGAATCCGCTTTATTCACAAATGTACAAGAGGCTCTAAGGTTAAGAACGTATTTGAGCAAGGGGGGGATATGAGGATTGGTATTGCCGGGGCTGGTGCGGTGGGGTGCCATTATGGAAGTCTGTTGCAGCAGGCCGGACATGATATTCGCTTACTGGCGCGTGGTGTGCATCTTGAAGCGATACGCGATGCCGGGCTTACCCATGTCACGCATGGCAGGGGCAGTACGCAGCGTGTATCCGCCGATGATAGCCCTTCCATTCTGGAGGGGAGTGAGGCTGTTATTCTAAGCTGTAAAATGACGGATATCGAAATAATGCTGGAATCCATAGGGCCGCATGTCGGTAGTGATGCGTTACTGGTCACATTGCAAAATGGCGTTGAAGCGCCGGAAATAGTGGCAGCCAGATTTCCCGAGCATGCAATTGCCGCAGGCACGGCATTTATTGGCGCACGTATCGAAAAACCTGGCATCGTGGTCCATTCCGCCGCTGGCGGCGTGCGTCTGGGCTTATGGCAGCATGGAACCGGTGAGGAGAAATTGCACTTGCTGATTCAGGCATTGACTCAGGCGGGTGTCCCTACACGGGAGGAGGCCGACGTGCATCTGATGTTATGGCGCAAACTGTTGTGGAACTGTGGCTTTAACGCCATCACCGCGATTACGCGCCGCTTTGCCAAAGACATCGTGGCGAATGATGAAACGCTGACGATGGTGCGTCAGGCGATGGCGGAAACGGTTGCGATTGCGAAAGCCAGAGGTATTGAAATCAGCGAAGAGGATATTCGGAAGCATATTCAGGTTACGCTGGAGATGGGACCGGTCAAGACCAGTATGTGGCAGGACATGGACCGGGGAAAACAGACTGAAGTGGATTATATCAATGGCTTCGTCGTCAGGAAAGCGGAAGCGTTGGGTGTGGATGCGCCCGTCAACCGGATATTGACCACCCTGATGCATGCTGTTGAGCCCAATATCCGACATTGAATGTGGATGCAGGGTGTAAGCATTTGGTTTGTATGGTGTTTCGACAAATCATGATGTCACCTCGCTCGTTGGCGGTAAAGGATTCGGCGGAATGCCAGACGAATCAAATGCTTGTGCCATGTACCGCATGTCAATGTCGGGTATTGGGCTGAGAGGGTTTGTTGACCTGCATTTACGCCTCTGATAGAAACCGCGCCCTGTGCGGTTCCGCACTGTTGTATGACTGGAAACCGGGCGATTAGCTCAGCGGGAGAGCACTGCCTTCACACGGCAGGGGTCGCTGGTTCGAACCCAGCATCGCCCACCATCTAAAGAATTGAAATATAAGGTAAAAGTTTAGGATGCTGAAACTGGCATCTTTTTCTTTTTTGTCTGTACTAGCACCATACTAGCAGGGAAACCGATTTCGCGCCCCTTCTCATAGCGTGGAGAGTACACGAATAATTGGATTGCCGGGAGTGAACAATAGGTTTTCACTATCCGCCATCTATTATTCTCATCTGCGCATATAATTCTAGCAGGGTCATGGATTCCTGTTATGGCATCAGGCAACCCGCACGGATACGTTATGCCCCAGTCTGGTTAAAAGGTTCACCAGCATATCAATAGTGAATTTATCCACCTTTCCGCGTTTTAAGTCGCTAACTC
>CAZDWG010000284.1:0-1922 GCA_964509005.1 uncultured Zetaproteobacteria bacterium | reverse complement strand
GGGGATGATTGATATTGAGAGGTAAGAATTTTTATGGCTAAAGGGCAGGGCTAGCACTGCCCTTTACCCACAAATCACGTCACAGAACCCTTGCACATGGGCTAGCCCTGCCCTTTACCCACAAATCGTGCCACAGCGAGTCATCCGGTGGTCATATGCAAGGCGCGCTCCCCGCCGCAATGGTTGTTCCATTGCAAGGGAGCGCAACGCAGCAGATGGCCGCCGGATGGCTCGCCCGAAGGGAACCCTTGCACACGGATCATACCTGCGTTGCAGCGCTTGCCAATGGAATAACCATTATCTGCGCACCGCGCCTTGGTCTGATCCGTACGCAAGGGTTCTGTGGCATGATTTGTGGGTAAAGGGCAGGGCTAGACCAAGGCGCGCTACAACACTGATTCCACACCCACCCGCCGTCGTGTAGCTTGCGGAGCCATGGCAAAGATGAAAAGAGGGAAGAAGAAGATGGGGTTCTCACCAGGAGAAGCCCTGGTCATGGCGGCGAAGCATCCACGCGCGCTACGCGACCGTCTGGCCAAAATGCATGCCAGCGAGTTAGGGGAACTGCTTCTTGCCTGCAAGGATGACGATGAGCGGATTACCATTCTGGGGCGCATTCCCGATGCATTGCGCGGCGATGTACTGCTTGAATTGCCCGAGGGCATGCAGGAAGACCTGCTGGCGTCGTTGGCGCCCAGCGAAATTGAGGAGGTGGTGGAGCATCTGGATTCGGATGATGCCACCGACATTCTGCAAGCGGTGGATAAGGAAGTCGCCGATGAGGTTATCGAACGGCTTGAGCCGGAGGATCGGCGTGAAATTGAACCGCTCCTGGAACACGATGAAGAATCCGCTGGCGGCCTCATGCAGGCGGAGCTGTTCAAGGTACGGGATGACTGGGCGGTTCATAAGGTTATGGAAGTGCTGCGCCGTTTCGGCCATGAGATTGAAAATCTGAATTACGTCTATGCCGTGGATGATGACGACCGCCTGACCGGAGTCATCCCCCTGCATAAGCTGTTGTTTTGTAACCCCGACGATCCGGTTTCGCAGCTCCTTCAACAGGATTTTCCGCAAGTCCATGCGGATCAGGACCAGGAAGACGTAGCGCATATTTTCGAGAAATATGACGTGCTGGCTTTACCCGTGGTGAATGATGATGGTGTGCTCGTTGGCCGTATTACCGCTGATGATATTCTGGATGTCGTACAGGAAGAAGCGACCGAGGATATGTACCGTCTGGCAGCCTTGTCCGACCAGGATGATCTGGCCGAGCCGGTGGGCATCACCGCATGGCGGCGAGGTGTATGGCTGGCCGTCAACCTGGGAACAGCTATTCTTGCCTCCGCGGTCATCGCCCAGTTTGAGGCGACCATTGCCCGTATAGTTGCGTTGGCGGTATTGATGCCGATTGTCGCCAGTATGGGTGGCATTGCCGGAACCCAGACACTGACCATTATTGTGCGTGGTATTGCCCTCGGTCGCGTCACCTTTGAAACGGCGCGGCGCTCCCTGATCAAAGAGGTGATGGTCAGTGTGGTTACGGGATTGAGTTTTGCCGCGATCATGGGCTTGATTGCCACCTTCTGGTTCCCGGCGCTGGGTGTCAGGCTGGGCCTTGTGATTGCTGCCGCCATGATGACCAATTTATTGGCTGCGGGACTCTCGGGGGCATTGATCCCTTTAACATTACAGCGCATTCATATTGATCCGGCGCTGGCTTCCGGCACGATTCTCACAACGGTCACCGATGTGGTTGGCTTTTTTGCTTTTCTGGAACTCGCCACGTTGTTTTTACTGTGATTAACGCGATGTCGCCTGTTTTCTCCAGCGAGTGATGGCAAGTCAGAACAGTCTGCGGGCATGTGGTAATAAACGCGTCTCCACTTCATTTCTGCCAGTGCATACCCCAATTTTTTGTA
>CAZDWG010000283.1:0-1985 GCA_964509005.1 uncultured Zetaproteobacteria bacterium | reverse complement strand
TCCAACGACGTCATTGCGAGGAGCGTAGCGACGCGGCAATCCTGTTGCATATAAGTGAGATTGCCGCGCTACGCTCGCAATGACAAACATCGGCCTTTTCGGACTTTTTACGAGGACATCAGGCATCAATACACCCGCTTCTTCGGCGGGAACGATTCCACCGTCATCGGTCGCATACGCACCGGTTTATAGTCCAGTCCAATCTCATCTTCCCTGATGCTCGCCAAGGTGTGCTTCAACCAGTTTTCGTCGTCGCGCTCGGGATAATCCTCATGCGCATGCGCCCCGCGCGACTCCTTACGCGCCAGGGCACTCGCCGCGCTCACCCGCGCCAGCGCCATCAGGTTTTCTGCTTCCATGGCTTCGATCAATTCGGTATTAAAGATGCTGTTTGTGTCCTCAATCGTGGCCCTGGACAGTTCGTGCGCAAGGGTGTCCAGCTTTTCCATGCCTTCACCCATGACTTCCCCGGTGCGGTAGACGCCGAAGTGCTCCTGCATCACCGTTTGCATGTCCAGACGAATCTCACTGACACGCCGTACCCCGGCTGACGGATGCCCGCCTGTCCAGCGATGCACGCGGTCTACGCCATCCTTCCAGCAATCCGGATCAAGGGTGGGGTGATAGCGATGTTGACGCAAACGTTTCATCACCTGATTGCCGCAGGCGCGGCCAAACACCACGATTTCGAGCAGGGAATTACATCCCAGGCGATTGGCGCCATGCACCGATACACAGGCGGCCTCGCCAATGGCAAACAGGCCGGGAACAACGGCGTCCCCACCTTCGCCATCCGGCGTTACCACCTCGCCAAAGCGATTCGCCGGTATGCCACCCATGGTGTAATGCACTGTTGGCTGCACCGGAATCGGTTCCTTGATGCAGTCCACATCGGCAAAACGAAGCGCCAGCTCGTGGATGTTCGGCAAATGGGACAGAATCAGTTCCTCACCCAAATGATCCAGCTTGAGCAACACATAATCCTTGTTGGGTCCGCAGCCTCGTCCTGCCCTGATTTCCAGGGCTATCGCACGCGACACTACATCGCGGCTGGCCAGATCTTTGGCCGTTGGCGCATAACGTTCCATGAAGCGCTCGCCTTCCGCATTCAGCAGGTAACCGCCCTCACCGCGCACTCCCTCGGTAATCAGCGGGCCGACATCCGCGATGCCCGTGGGATGAAACTGGAAGAATTCCATATCCTCCATGGGCAGACCGGCATCCAGCACCAAAGCGCCGCCATCGCCGGTATTGATGTGGGCATTGGTTGTTACTCTGAAAATTCGCCCGGCGCCACCGGTCGCCAGCACCACGGCCTTGGCCTGAAACAGGTGGTATTTCCCGTTGGCAATATCCCATGCCATCACGCCATGACAGCCTGCATCGTCATAAATCAGGTCAAGAGCAAAGAATTCTTCGTAGAAATGCGTCCCGGCACGCATGTTTTGCTGATACAGGGTATGCAGGATGGCATGACCGGTGCGGTCGGCTGCGGCACAGGAGCGCTTGGCCAGGCCTCCCTCGCCAAATTCGCGCATCTGTCCGCCAAAAGCTCGCTGAAAGATCCGGCCATCGTCCAGGCGCGTAAAGGGTACGCCAAAATGCTCCAGTTCGCGTACCACCAGGGGTGCGGCGCGGCACATGTATTCAATCGCATCCTGATCGCCGAGATAATCCGACCCCTTCACCGTGTCATACATATGCCACAACCAGTGATCGGACACCACATTGCCCAACGCCGCATTGATGCCGCCCTGAGCCGCCCCCGTGTGTGAGCGCGTCGGCAGCACCTTGGATACCACCGCCACGCGATGTCCGGCATTGGCCAGTTGCAAAGCGCAACGAAGGCCCGCCCCACCTGCGCCGACAATCAACACATCGTGGAAATGATGTTCAACCTTATCCGTAGAAAGATAGGACATGGCCTAACCCTGCCCTTTACCCACAAATCGCGCCACAGCGAGTCGCCCGGTGGTCATATGCAA
>CAZDWG010000282.1:0-2017 GCA_964509005.1 uncultured Zetaproteobacteria bacterium | reverse complement strand
ATGAATAGTTCAGGCTAATGCAGGTTAAATAATTTCCGGCTCCATCGGATGAATCTCAATATCAACATGTAAACGGTCGGCCACTTCGCTCAATTGTTGGCGCAGGACTTCGACCTGATCGCCAACTACAACTTCCAGCGCCATCATGTAAACGGAATTTTTCTCTCCGCTCTCGCCAAGGCGGGTCGAGAGATCGACAATAGAAACCCCCAGCCCTGCGAGACAGGCTGTAACGTCATATACGATACCCGGTTTATCCGCGCCGCTGACCGTAACCACATGGTCCGGCTCCGCTGGCGCGTGGCGTGCCTCCTCGCAGGGGACGGGCTGAGACTGCACGATCAGGTCTGTCCGCTGCTCCAGATCCGCGAGCGTAGCTTTCAGTTCACCCAGTGAGGAGCCTTTCGGCAGGGATACGATCAACATCATGGTAAACCGGCCACGCAAGGCAGTCATGGAGGAATCCTCAATATTCGCGTCCAGTCCCAGCAGTGCTTCGGAAACATCGCGGACAATACCGGACCGGTCATGTCCTGAAATGGATAATAATACGAAGTTCATGGCACCCTCCCGAAAATCAATTCCAAGGTAGCCATCTTAGCCGTAGATACAAGCACACGGCAACACCGAAAGGAAAAGTATCGCGCACTGAAGAGAAACCCTGGCGCAATCATCGCGGCGATTCATGAACCATACAGGATAGAATGTGGAGGTTATTGAGTCTCTACTGCAAAAGTTATAATGCACAATCTAATGTCCTGTCTATTCCAGTTGGGCTGTTATCCTTGAGAGGGCAAACCCGGACACCGCCTTCACCAGTAATTTATTTGCATGTACCATCATCCGGTCCGCAGACATACGGTCTGGTGACACCTGAATCGCCGCATCGAACATTCTGTGAAATGGTATGCCTTTTTCAATCTGACCGGATATTAGCGCCACCTTCGCGCCCGCCTGTCGTGCCAAATCGGCAACGATCATCGGAACCTTGCCGTGCAGGGTCTGAGCGTCGCTTTGGCCTTCCCCGGTGATAACCCAATCGCATCCTGACATGCGTGCTTTTAATTGCCCGAGTGTTGCCACAAATGCAGCACCGCCGTGCGCCTTTGCGCCCAAAAGCAACAGGGCAAAGCCGAGCCCGCCGGCAGCACCCGCCCCCGGCCTGTTTTTTGCGGCGCATCCAAAAGCCCGCTCGGCATACCCTGCCCATTGCCGCATGAAACTTTCGACATCATCCACCTCCTCTGGCGTAATCCCCTTTTGTGGACCATAGGTATACGTCGCCCCATCACGTCCAAGCAGGGGATTGTCCACATCCAGAATCAGATGCAATTTGCATTCGCGTAGCAGCGAATGCAAACCGGAAACATCCACCTGTCGTACAACAGGCATGGAGGATATGACAGGAGCTATAAGCTTTCCTTCCCCGTTTTTTAGGCATACGCCAAGCTCCGATAGTAAACCGATACCACCATCGTTGGTGGCGCTACCGCCCAGTGCCAAATAAAAACAACGGATTCCGGCTTCCAGTCCCTCACGTATCAGACGGCTCAGTGGTGCGGAACTGCGTTCAAGTGCGGGTACTGATCGGCTTGAAGCCAGTGCCAGACCGATGACCTGGGCACTCTCAATCAACCATGCTGCCTGATTGTTATGCTGCGTGACAAACTCGAGCACGGGGGCTTTTATGCCTGACCCATCCATACCGGGGATGTTTATTGCGCGTATTTTTCCGCCAAGGATCGGAGCCAACACGGCCAACGTGCCATCCCCTCCATCCGCCATGGGATACGACGCCACATCAAGAGCAGGCCTCGCGGTTATTAAACCTTGACGCATGGCGCAGGCGGCTTCATACGCAGTCAGGGAACCTTTGAACGAATCCGGAGCCAGTAAAATCTTCATTTATTGCAACTACTCAGCACCCATCGTTTTGTCATTGCGAGGGAGCGAAAGCGACTGTGGCAATCTTGAATTTCGTGGAAATACGAGATTGCTTCGTCGTTCCTCCTCGCAA
>CAZDWG010000281.1:0-2025 GCA_964509005.1 uncultured Zetaproteobacteria bacterium | reverse complement strand
GTCGAGTCCCGAAGAACCGCCGAAACATTACAGGTATTGCTGTCCATGCGAAAGCAGAAGGTGACGCGCTGACCGAATTGGAAATCGGCCTGGATTACTCATAAATGCTGTCACACCACGATCGACATTCCAAAACTTCCGTTTTCTGAATTTGCGACTATGCTTCGCTGCGCTGTAAGATACAGAGGTGAACCACATGGATATTGATGTACGGAAGGTGGCAATGCTGGCACGTATCCGCCTGACCGATGAAGAAGCGGATGAACTGGGGCCGCAACTCTCCAACATCCTCGGCTATGTCGATCAGTTGCAACAGGTGGATACCGAAGGCGTGTCTGAAACCGCGCACCCGCATGATGCGGCTATGCCGCTACGCGCCGATGTGGTAACCAACACGAACCGCCGCGAGCGGCTGCAAGAACCCGCGCCTAACATTGAATCCGGCTTATATGTTGTGCCAAAGGTGATTGAATAATGCCATTTTCAACGCTGTCCGATCTGGAATCCCGTCTGAACGCCGGGGAAATTTCCGCCCGCGAGATTGCACAAACGATGTTGGACCGCATTGCCGCCTGTAATGGCGCGCTAAACGCCTTCGTACACATGGATCCCGAACATGTGCTGGCCCAGGCCGATGCGTCTGATGCCTTCCGTAAAAAACACCATGCGCGACCCATGGAAGGCCTTCCCATTGCGATTAAGGATATTTTTTGCACACAGAACGGTCCGACCACATGCTGCTCGGATATTCTGAAAGGTTTCCATGCACCCTATGATGCACATGTGATCACCCAACTGAAGAAAGCTGGCGCCGTATTGTTGGGCAAGACCAATATGGATGAATTCGCCATGGGTTCCTCCACCGAAACATCCGCTTTCGGACCTTGCCGTAATCCGTGGAACACCGATTGTATTCCGGGCGGTTCCTCCGGTGGTTCAGCCTCGGCTGTCGCGGGCGGCCTTGCTCCGGCGGCACTGGGTACCGATACCGGAGGCTCCATCCGTCAGCCTGCCGCGGTGTGCGGCATTACGGGGTTCAAGCCAACCTACGGGCGTGTGTCACGGCGCGGAATCATCGCCTTTGCCTCATCGCTGGACCAGGCGGGTCCGATGACCCATACCGTGAAAGATGCCGCCATGATTGCCTCGGTGATTTCCGGACATGATGCAAGCGATGCAACGTCCGTCGCCAACGCTCCCGATGTGGACTGGCTGCACGCCTGCGGTCAGACAGACATGAAGGGTATAACGATTGGTAAACCCAAAGAGTATTTTGTCGATGGCATGGATACAGGGGTACGCGAGACCGTAGAAGCAGCCCTGAAACAATGCGAGAAAATGGGCGCGGAGATTGTGGATGTTTCGCTGCCGCATACCGAATATGCCGTGGCCGTTTACTATGTCATTGCCCCCTCGGAGGCTTCCGCCAACCTGTCACGCTACGATGGCGTGCGTTTCGGCCATCGTTGCGACAAACCGGAAGATTTGCTCGATATGTACACGCGCAGCCGTGATGAGGGTTTCGGCATCGAAGTCAAACGCCGCATCCTGACTGGCGCATTCGCGTTGTCCTCAGGCTATTACGATGCTTACTATAAAAAGGCGCAACAGGTCCGCACCATGATCCGGCAAGATTTTCTTGATGCTTTTGCGCAAGTAGATGTCATTGCCACGCCAACATCACCGGTTCCGGCATTCAGAATTGGAGAAAAAACCGATGATCCGTTAACCATGTACCTGTCGGACATCTTCACCATCGCATTGAATCTAGCTGGCCTTCCAGGACTCTCACAACCCTGCGGCTTCACGGACGGACTGCCCGTTGGCCTGCAATGGATTGCACCGGCATGGCGCGAAGATATTCTGCTCTCGGCGGCGAGTGCTTATGAGTCTGCTACGGACTGGCATGCAAAAACGCCCGCAGAGTTTGCCGTGAGGGGCGCAGGGGGTGCCGCATGAGTTGGGAAGTAGTCATCGGACTGGAAGTCCATGTACAGATGAATACCGCCACCAAGGCGTTCTGTG
>CAZDWG010000280.1:0-2025 GCA_964509005.1 uncultured Zetaproteobacteria bacterium | reverse complement strand
AACCAAATTGATGGGCATCCTCGAATCCCGCCATGCCCTGTGGGAAATACAGGGTATTATTTTTTTCTTCCACCGTATTCAAACATGCCGTCAATGGCTCATTCATCATTTATTCCTTTTTAGTCCGGCAAGCGCATCACCGGAACTGGCAGCCCTGTTTTCAGCCTGGATAAGCTCATGAATTTCCAGCCGGTGGACGGGAATCTCCACCGGCGCGTCAATGGCAAAGCGAACAAAACGTCCATCCTGTATGCCGCGGATCTGAATGCGTATATTATCATCAATATAGAATGACTGGCCGACCCTGCGCTTAAGCACCATCATTTCAGAAACCGCACCAGACTCAGATTACCGATACGCGCCATCTCGGAGAAGGTGGCCTGCAAGGCGATCTGTGAGCGGGACAAGCGTGCGACCACGGCGGCGATATCCGTATTTTCAAGCTGCCCGCGACGTTGTCCCGCCTGAACCTGTAAATCCTGAAACACCTGTTGGCGCAAGGTGATAGAGGCCAGACGCCCGCCTACTTCGGCTGTGAGTTCCGTCATGGCATTGCTGGCGGAATTCAACTGCCCCAGGGCGGTTTTGACGCCAGTAGCATCGTTGGCGACCAGCGCGGCCTCCAATGCCTTGAAGGAGGCAAAAGCCCGGGTGAAAGCTGTACGATCACCGCGCACATTGCTGATGACCACCTGCGTGGATGTAATGGCGACCTTGCGATCCCGGGTATTGCCGATGTAGTGGGTATTACCCGCCGCACTGGCGCCGATAAGGGTCAACACCCCACCACTCGTATTCGCCTGAGCGGCGCCATTGAAGCTGGCGCTCAGGACGACACCATTGCTGAGGCCAAGCGTATTAGCGCCGGTCGCCAGTGCAACCGGAGCAGCCAACAATTCCGTACTGGCACTGTTTTTAACACTGGTGATTTGCGTTCCGCTTGTATTCA
This sequence comes from uncultured Zetaproteobacteria bacterium, assembly GCA_964509005.1. Lineage (GTDB taxonomy): Bacteria > Pseudomonadota > Zetaproteobacteria > Mariprofundales > Mariprofundaceae > JAUZQZ01. The sequence goes on along the minus strand of CAZDWG010000280.1, from coordinate 1,076 downwards.
ACGTGATGGTATAGGTGTCGTTGACCGCATTCGGATTAGCCGTTTGCGTGACGCTGGTAACAGACGTATTCGCTCCCTGGGCGTATGCGGCTACCCCGGCACTGAATGCATTACTGAATGCAGCCTGATTCGTCGCCGTGCCGGCGAACAGCGATTCGCCTTCAAACTGCTGATTGGCCAGCGCCAGCAACTGACCCTGAAGCGTCGCCACCTCCGCTGCCGCGGCCTGACGCTCCGCAGCACCGAGGGTGGCATTGGCCTGTTGCACAGCCAGCACCTGGGCACGCCGGAGCAAGGGCAACATCTGCGACAGGGCATTTGAACTGGCGCCCAAACGTAACTTGGTCGTGGACAGGCCACCCAGACTGGCCTTGATGCCCGCCTGCACATGGCGGATATCCACGGACCGCTTGAAGCCCAGAGGATTATCGCTGGGGCGTGTAAACCGGTGACCGGAACTGACCTGCTCCGTACCTTGCGCCTGAATTTGCTGCTGTTGGCGAATACCGGTAAGCAGATTATCAAATATTTGCTGTGTCGTAATCCTCATCGGATCAGGCCCAGCAGGGAACCCAGCATTTGGTTACTCACCTGGATAAGCTTGGCGGAGGCCTCATAGGAGCGCTGAAAGCGAATCATATTAACCAATTCCGCATCCACATTGACACCGGATGTCGACTGGCGCTGGCTTTTGAGGGCGTTAGCTTCCGCCGTGCGGAATGATGACTGCTGGTTGGCGGCGGCCACATCCAGACCGAAGGTGCTGACCAGCGTGGCGGCGCGCGCAATGGGGCTGGCGGCGGCGGTGCCATCAATGCTGAATGCCTGATCACGCAGGCCCAGCAACCCCAGGGCTACGGTATTATCGCTGGCCGCCACCAATGGGCTGGAGGGATTGGGCGGATTGGGCGGCGTAGCCACGCCCGAGGCGATCCGGCCCGCATCCGCGGCAATCGCGTTACTCACGGTAAAATCCGCCGCCGTGGCACCGCTATGGAAAAAGGAATTAATTTCGTAGGCAGCGAGGAAATTGCTCGTGTCACCACCGAGTACGATGCGCTTGGCGCCGCCATTGA
>CAZDWG010000279.1:0-2030 GCA_964509005.1 uncultured Zetaproteobacteria bacterium | reverse complement strand
GGAAATATTCGTGGTATCGCCGTACTGGCGTCGCGTGGCACCATCGAACTCTCGGTGCTGGTGGCGATGATTTTCATCCCCATAGCCATTGCCGACATCTTTTACCAGCGCTGGGAACATACAAAATCCATGCGCATGTCGAAAAAGGAAGTGAAGGATGAAAACAAGGATACGGAGGGCGACCCTCAAATCAAGATGAAAATCCGCCAGATTCAACAGGCTCAGGCGAAAAACCGCATGATGGCGGATGTACCCAAAGCGGATGTCGTCATTACCAATCCAACCCGAATCACGGTAGCACTGGCCTACAAGCCGGGGCAGACGGCCGCCCCCAGGGTTCTGGCCAAGGGAAAGGGTGAAATCGCGAAGAAAATCAGGGAAATCGCGCGCGAACACCATATCCCCATCCGCGAGAACAAACCTTTGGCAAGATCCTTGTTTACAGCAGTCGGGATCGGCGAAGAGATACCCGAACACTTGTATGAAGCCGTGGCCATTATTCTGGCGGAGATTTTCCGTTTGAAGTAATCGTTCACATGGCCTGAATCGAGGCTTCTCGCGCCGCCACATGCCGGAACGATGGACAGGAGGAATCACATGCAGGCAGCCGTAGCACTGGTTTTTAACCGCGTTGGCAGGCATCTGGATGTTGTGCTCGCCGCAGGCGTTCTTCTCGTCCTGATGATTATGATGGCGCCGCTTCCGCCCATGCTCATGGACATGCTGTTGACCATCAATATCACCATCGGTCTGCTCATCCTGCTCACATCTATTTACGTACTCAGACCCATGGATTTTTCGGTTTTTCCATCCCTGCTCCTGCTCACCACACTGTTTCGCCTCTCCCTGAATGTGGCGTCAACCCGGCTCATTTTGCTGCACGGACAGAATGGCCCTTCCGCGGCGGGGCATGTCATTGAAAGCTTCGGCCAGTTTGTCGTCGGCGGCAATACTGTGGTCGGATTGATTTTGTTTCTGATTCTGGTGCTCATCAATTTCGTCGTCATCACCAAAGGTTCTACCCGCATCGCGGAAGTAGCGGCGCGTTTCACCCTGGATGCCATGCCGGGGAAACAGATGGCCATTGACGCGGATCTCAATGCCGGACTGCTGAACGATGTCCAGGCCAGAGACAGGCGAGAGTCCATCGCGCGGGAAGCAGAATTTTACGGTGCCATGGACGGCGCCTCCAAGTTTGTGCGCGGAGACGCCGTTGCGGGGCTGATCATTACCGCCATCAATCTAATCGGGGGGCTGATCATCGGGGTGATGCAGCAGGGCATGTCGTGGTCCGATGCCGTGAATGTGTACAGTATTTTGACGGTCGGCGACGGATTGGTGGCGCAAATACCGGCGCTGGTGATCTCAACGGCGGCGGGTATCATCATTACGCGTGCCGGAGGAGAAAATACCCTGTCCGCCGAACTCGGCCAGCAATTCACCCGCAATCCACGTATTTATATGGTGGGTTCCGGCGCCCTTTTGCTGATGAGTTTCATGCCGGGCATGCCGTTTGTTCCCTTTCTCCTGCTATCGTCTGGTCTGGCGGCAGGTGCCTGGCATTTGCAGTCCAGGGATGAGAAACAGGCCGTTGATGCGGAGCAAACGCCACCCGCACCAGAGGAAAGCGGCAATGAGCAACTCTCCATGTCGGACATGATGACGGTGGATCCCATACGCCTTGAAGTTGGCTATGGACTGATTGATATGGTTGAGTCCAGCGGTCAGGGAGGGCTGCTGAATCGGTTACAGGCCGTGCGCAAAACGATCGCCGCGGAAATAGGATATCTGTTGCCTCCCGTACATATCAAGGATAATCTGAAACTTGGCGTGGGCGAATACCGGATTCTGATCCGTGGCGCCGAGGTGGGACGCGGAGATATCAGGCCGCATCATTTGCTGGCTCTGGAAGGCCAGATCAACGGTCCGCGCGTCGAGGGGGAAGCGACGCAGGAACCTTCCTTCGGCCTTCCGGCCGTATGGATCGGACAGGAAAGCCGACAGCAAGCGGAAATTTCGGGTTATACGGT
>CAZDWG010000278.1:0-2031 GCA_964509005.1 uncultured Zetaproteobacteria bacterium | reverse complement strand
AGAACCGACATTGCATGTGGGTGCAGGCCTTGACTTTTCCTGTCCCTTCCGCAGAGAATGCAATCTATGCTGGAGTCGAGATGAGCGAGTACAGGGCATAAAGGTAACGATGGATGTATCTTGAACATTGGCACTTAAAGCATTTCCCGTTTGAAAATGTGCCCGACCCTGTCTATCTCTTTGAATCAGATATTTATCATACGGTGTTTGACGATTTAACGGATGCTATTATGCGCCGCAAGGGTGCGGCCATGCTCACCGGAGATATTGGTTGTGGCAAAACGACCATTACCCAGCGCGTGCTGCTCTCCCTGCCTGAAAAACGTTTTGATATCGCCTTTATTACCTATCCCTGCCTCTCCCCCGTGGATATGCTGCGGGAAATTAACCAGCAGCTTGGGCTGGCTTATGAAGGCACGGACAAAAACATGCTGTTGCACACCTTACAGCAACATCTGGTCGAGAATGCGTCATCCAATCGCGATACGCTCATCTGTATTGATGAAGCACAAAGCATTCCTTCGCTCGATACATTCGAGGAGTTACGCCTGCTATTGAATTTTCAGCTTGCCAGCCGCTTTCTTCTTACCCTGCTGTTCGTAGGGCAGCCCGAGTTGAGGCAAACCATTGCCAGACTACCCCAGTTGAGGCAACGTATCGCTCTGGCCATGCATATGAAACCGCTTTCGGCACAAGATACCGCTCGTTATGTGTTGTGCCGTTTACATGCGGCAGGAAGTGACCGTGCCATATTGACCCGACAAGCGGCGGAATCCATGCACCGACATACAGGGGGCGTACCCCGCCGTATCAACCACCTGGCGGATCGATGCCTGTTGCTCGGCATGCGCAAAGGGGCATCCCTGCTGGATTCCCGCCTGGTTGCGGAAACTATGGAGAGGTACCCCTGTTAATGCCTAAATACATTGATCTGCTTCGTTCCCATCATTCACCGCGGAAACCCTCCGGTCAATCGGAAAGTGAAAGGGATGAACGCTTGCTTGAGGAAGAGGACGTCGACACGCTAACCCATAGCGGTGAAAAAACGCATCAACTGGTAGAAGAAACGGTGGCTTATGCGTCCTCACATGAGGGAAATGCAGGTGAAAATGATAAAAAATGGCTTGATCAGTGCGTTGACTATGTTCTGAGCCAGTTCATGGCGGCAGCCAGGCACAAGAACAAGAAGACAGACGCTCTTTCGGAGCATGTCGCTTCTTTACTTGATCTCCTGGCAAAACAACCGAATAGACTCGCGAATCTGGAGTTGGCTGTCAGTGGTGAAACCATGAAAATCAGCGAAGCCGATGATGAGCTTGGCGACCTTGTAAAAAAATCGGTTACGATGATGCTTTATGCCATCAAAATGGGGATTCAGCTTCAATTTAACGATGATGAGCTGCGTGGGCTCGTATTGGCCGGGATGTTGCATCACATTGGCATGACACAAATTCCCGCCGAGATACGCCATAAAAAAAGTAGGCTCGACGCAAAGGAACGCGATCTGATTCGCCATGCGCCAGAGCAAGGCGCAGAATATCTGCGTCAATGTGGCGTTCGTGATGAACGCATCCTGACCGCCGCATCGCAGGCGCAGGAACGTGTTGACGGTTCAGGTCCCATGGGCCTTAAGGAAAAGGAAATCAGCCGTACGGCCCGCGTTATCGGGCTGCTTTCGATGTTTGAGGCCTTGATTCATTATCGCGCCTATCGTAAGCGTCTGCTCCCCCGTGATGCCATCCGGGAACTACTGATCCGTCATAAAAGCGCTTTTGACCTGGTATTTCTGAAGTGTCTGATTGATGCGATTTCACTATATCCGGTTGGCACCTACGTCCAGCTCAATTCGGGCGATATTGGTCAGGTCATCCGCGTCCATCACCGTCTGCCATTGCGCCCGATCGTACATGTATCCATGGACCGTTACGGTAACGGTATTGTTACACGCGATGTCAATATGCAAACCCAACCGGCGCTCATCGTGGAGCGTTGTATGTACCGGGAAGACGTACTCGAAATCAGCCAGCAGGG
>CAZDWG010000277.1:0-2046 GCA_964509005.1 uncultured Zetaproteobacteria bacterium | reverse complement strand
ATCCGGAATACAAGACCGCAAAGGTAGCATGCTCTTGCGGCAACACATTTGAGACGCGCTCGACCAAGGGCGATATCCATGTCGAAATCTGTTCGGCCTGTCATCCATTTTATACCGGCAAGCAGAAGATTGTGGATACTGAAGGTCGGGTGGAGCGTTTCTACCGTAAATACGGCAAGAAACCGACCGAAGCCCAGGCATGAGTTTTGTAAGAGCCTTTCCATCAGATCATTGGAGTCAGACATGTATGCAGTAATTCAGAGCGGCGGCAAGCAGTATCGTGTGCAGGAAGGCGACGTGTTGCGCGTCGCGAGCCTTGGTGTCGAAGCGGGCAAGGAAATCAATTTTGACGATGTTCTGCTGACCGGCGAAGGTGATACGATCAAGGTGGGCGCGAATGTGGCCGAGGCCAGCGTAGCGGCGGAAGTGCTTGCACATGGCCTGGGGAAAAAGGTGGAGATTTTCAAGAAACGCCGCCGTAAAAATTCACAACGAACGCAAGGGCACCGGCAAGCCTATACCTCGGTGCGTATCATAAGGATTGGTGCAGCCGACCCTGCCGGGGTTGAACCGGTAATGGTGGCGGAGAAGCCGGAAGCCGTGCTGGAGAAAGCTACGCCCGAGGCAAGCAGCAAGAAGAGCGACAAGGAGTAAACCATGGCACATAAAAAAGCAGGCGGTTCAACCCGCAACGGACGCGATTCCAATTCCAAGCGATTGGGCGTAAAACGCTATGGTGGCGAAGTTGTTCGCGCTGGCAATATTCTGGTTCGTCAGCGTGGCACTAAAATTCGTCCGGGTGATAATGTAGGCTGTGGCAAGGATTACACCCTGTTTGCGCTGATTGACGGCCAGGTGGAATACTTCAAAAAGGCGGGTCGTACGACGGTGCGTGTCGCTGTCTGAGCAGTGACTGGAGTACGACCGAATTCATGGGGCGCGAGTGATCGTGCCCCTTTTTATTTTTAGACGGAGGGAACCGTTCAGTTTTCCCCCTGATGGCTTCTTACGAAGTCATCATTAATATGATGTAGATGAAGGGTTTTCGGGCTAATGTTCACATATGCGATTTATTGATGAAGTGACGATTGAGGTTCGCGCCGGCAACGGTGGCGCGGGGTGCGTTTCGTTCCGGAGGGAAAAATATATTCCGAAAGGAGGTCCGGACGGCGGTAACGGCGGGCGTGGCGGGCATGTCATGCTGGTGGCCAGCACGAGCAAGAATACGCTTCAGGAGTTGTATCTTAGGAAGCATCTTTATGCCAAAAACGGGCAGCCGGGCAGAGGCTCGGACCGGCACGGCAAGAATGGCGAGGATATTGTGATTGAAGTCCCGCGAGGGACGCTGGTGCGGGATGAGGCCGGTGATTTACTGACCGACCTCGACTGCGCGGGCGCGGAATATGTGCTGGCCTGCGGCGGTCAGGGCGGCCTTGGCAATGTTAATTTCAAGAGCAGTACTAACAGGGCTCCCCGCTACGCTCAGCCGGGTGAAGCGGGTGAGGAAGGCAGGCGTGTGCTTGAGTTGAAAATCATGGCGGATGTCGGCCTGATAGGATTGCCCAATGCTGGGAAATCTACCTTGCTTTCAAGGATTTCTAACGCCCATCCCAGGATCGCGGATTATCCGTTCACGACGTTGAAGCCCGCGCTTGGCGAGGTATTCATGGATGAGGGTGACGGGTTCGTGGTGGCCGATATCCCGGGCTTGATTGAGGGGGCGCATGAAGGCCGTGGGCTGGGTATGCGCTTTCTGCGTCATGTGGAACGCACCAAAGTGTTGTTGCATCTGGTAGATGCGGCCTCTTTTGACGCCGGTATTGAAGCTCAAATGCACGAAGTTGAAGTGGAGTTGAAGGGTTATGGCGATACGGTATGGAATAAACCAAGGATGCTGGTGGTGAACAAGATGGATGCGCTGACACCGGAGATGCGGAAAGAGGCCCGTGAACAGGCCGCACGGACAGGGTTCGCGGCGTATTTTATTTCATCGGTGACGGGTGAAGGTATCCCCGCACTTCTGAGGGCGGTATTGAAGCAAGTCGA
>CAZDWG010000276.1:0-2048 GCA_964509005.1 uncultured Zetaproteobacteria bacterium | reverse complement strand
CCGGGGACAGAATACATAATTAAGCTCTTTCATGCCTTCACGTCAAATAATTAAGTATTTGCGCCTGCCTGTGCGTGCCGCACGCAGACAGGCCGGGCCTTTGTTCGCAACGGATTCCGAGGAGAGAGGCTGTAGCAGCGCATACGGATGACCGACGAGGGATTCGGTGCGGACAAAGGAACAAGCAAGGGCACGGCAGTATTTGTGAATAGTTCAGGCTAGCGTTGGCAGCCCGGACAAAAAAAGGTACCGCGCCCGGCTTGAGAAATACGCTGGATTCCTCCGCCGCAATCCGGGCATACCTTGCCCGCTCGTCCATATACCCTGAAACTATGCGCAAAATAGCCAGGCTTGCCATCCACGCAAACGAAATCGCTGATGGAGCTGCCGCCAGCATTGACGGCTTCCGTCAATACCTGACGAATCGCCCTCACAAGCTGTTGAAGGCGAGAGTCACTGATCCGGTTAGCCGCTCGCGCAGGATGAATGCGGGCACGAAACAAGGATTCGCAGGCATAAATATTGCCGATGCCAACGACAACGCGCGCGTCCATTATTATCTGTTTGATGGATGCCCGGCGCTTTCCGCAACAGTGCGCCAGGTATTCGGGAGTGAACTCATCGCCTAGCGGCTCTGGTCCCATGTCCCTGAACCAGGAATGCTGCCGCCAGCCTTGCAGCGGCAACAGACCTGCGTAACCAAAACGCCGCGGGTCACGGTAGCGCAGGGTCTTGCCGTCATCGAACAGAAAACAAACATGCTCGTGGGCAGCGGTCGCAACATCGCCCGGCAGCACATGAAAGTGCCCCGTCATACCCAAATGCCAGGACAATAGCACTTCATTGAAGAAAAAAAGCAAATACTTGGCCCGCCGTTCAATGCCGAGAAGGCGTTGCCCGCGCAAGGTCGCATCCAGATCGGGTAGCGGATAGCGCAAATCGCCTCTGGTCACGCCCACACACTCAATCATTCTGCCGACAAGGTGTGATTCCAGGCCACGCCGTACGGTTTCCACTTCGGGCAATTCAGGCAAAAATTCTCCTTGCAGGGGCGTCCGGCATGTATCGCAAGCACACCGGTAGGCACTGGAAATTATTGAATGCGCAAGCTAGCCTCTGCCGGTCAAAAACTAGCCTCCATTATTCGAATAAATACTGCTGCGCAATCATCACAGCAATTCATGAATAATGGAGACCAGATGACAATCCCGATCATACTGGAGTAATGCCTTGCTGTATGTAGCTGTACGCGCGGCCCGGCGCGCGGGAGATGTGTTGGTCCGGATGTTCGATGAACGCGATGGCTTGCGCGTGGAAGAAAAGAGGGACCGCGATTACGTGACCGAAGCGGATCGAAAAGCCGAAGCCCTGATTATCCGCGAAATTCGTCAGCATTATCCCACACACGGCATTGTCGCCGAGGAATCAGGATGCAGGAATCAGGATGCGGATATACAGTGGCATATTGATCCATTGGATGGAACAGCCAATTTTATCCATGGTCATCCACACTTTTCCGTATCCATTGCCGCGTGGAAGCAGGGTAAGCCGTTGCTGGCCGTCGTCCATGATCCCATGCGTAATGAAACCTTCGAAGCCCAAAATGGCAACGGCGCCTTTCTCAATCGCCGCCGTTTGCGCGTAAGTCCGGGCAAAGAGATGGCCGATGCCACCTTCGCTTCAGGCCTGGCGCCATACAGGCGAGAGCAATTGCCGATCTTTCAGCAACGTATGGAGGCATGTATGAAGAAGGCAAGTAGTTACCGGCGTGGCGGTTCGGCGGCGCTGGATCTGGCTTATGTGGCGGCGGGGAGGCTGGATGCTTACTGGGAATCAGGGCTGTGTTCATGGGATATTGCCGCTGGCATTCTTCTGGTGCAGGAGGCAGGCGGTATCGTAACGGGACTGGATGGGAGCCGCGTGGACTTGAATAAAGGCGATGTGCTGGCGGCCAATCCGGTGCTACACGAGGAATTCAGGCGGGTTCTGGGAACCTGAATCATTCAGGTTAATATCCTTCCCGATATAAAAGCAGGAACCCGGTAAAC
>CAZDWG010000275.1:0-2055 GCA_964509005.1 uncultured Zetaproteobacteria bacterium | reverse complement strand
TAGAAGCGAGGTGAGGGCCGTGCCCGGATCGGGCTGACGCAGCAACGATTCTCCGACCAGAAAGCCATGCACGCCCACATCGTTCATACGCCGAATATCCGCTGGTGTATGAATGCCGGATTCAGTGATCACTGTTTTACCATCTGGTACATGAGGCAGTAATTCCGCAGTGGTCTGCAATGTTGTTGCAAAGCTGTGCAAATTACGGTTATTGATGCCGATGAGCTGCGTATTCAGCAGGAGCGCACGTTCCATTTCTCGCCGATTATGCACCTCAGGCAGAATGGAAAGCCCCTGTTCCCTGGCAGCGGCAAGCAGATCGGAGGCCAGTGCATCGTCCACCATGGCCAGAATAACAAGAACTGCATCCGCGCCCAATGCGCGCGCCTCCATGACCTGATACGGATCACACATGAAATCCTTGCGTAGAATGGGCAGGTCAACGGCCTCTCGAATAGAGGACAGATATGCATCGCTGCCCTGAAAATATGCTTCATCAGTCAAAACGGACAAACAGCATGCGCCGCCTTGCGTGTAAGACCTGGCAATGGCGACCGGATCGAAATTTTTACGGATCACACCCCTGGACGGGCTGGCTTTTTTTACCTCGGCGATGACGGCACTCTCTCCCTCCGCGATTCGGCTCGCCAATGCCTCGGTAAAGTCACGCGGCGTATATGCGCGCGCGCGTGTTAACAGTTCACTTTCCGGCACCTGGGCCTTTTGTTGTCTGACCCATTCACGCTTGTATGTGGCGATTTCCTCAAGAATGGAATTCATGATTTTTTACCTCAGGGGCATTCTTGTTATATTCCAAACATCAGAGCCCAATTGCAAAACTCGTGAGCGGCGATCGGCTTCCCCACTTTGGCCCATTTCCGAGTTGGAATTTCGATCCATGGAACCACCATGCATCTCATTCCATCCCGAAAATGGACTCAAAGTGGGATTGCTGCTCATCCACCCAGAGTTTTGCAATTGGCTCATCATCCCAATACTTTGCGTAACTACTCAGCACCCATCGTTTTGTCATTGCGAAGGAGCGAAAGCGACTGCGGCAATCTTGAATTTCGTGGAAATACGAGATTGCTTCGTCGTTCCTCCTCGCAATGACAGCCAATCCATAGGGGTGCTGAGTAGTGACTACTTTGCTGGCATTTCTGCTGCCTGCTCAGGGATGTCCACCCTTCACGGGTAGTTTTTTCTGAGTTATAACAAGAAAGTCTTTCTCGAAATCCCGGGATTCCGGATCAATGGCTAATGTTTGCTTGCAGTAGCTTATAAAGTTTGCAGCATCCCCGTAGAGTGCTGGAAGCAACTCGTGCAAGGTATTAAAGTGGCCAGCGATTGCAGCATAATCCGTTTCATAATCATGCGCCGCGAGGTTGCGGGTGGCCCGATAGATCTGCCATGCTTCCATAGATTCAATCACACCGCATTTTTCATAAAATGACAGCACCTTTAAGAAGCTATCCACGGGTTCTCCCGCCAACAGGGCCGCATGGCGCATGGCCGACCCGAGCGTATCTTGTAATTTCGAGAACCTTTCATTGATTGCCGCCAGGGATTCAAACAGATCAATATCACGCTTGCGATCTTGAATTTTTCCTGCTTGTAGCGGCCATGAAAGTTTTTGCTTCGATGCATCCAGAAAAAAAATACATCGCTGTATGGCCTCAAGAAGGCTGGAAAGGTGAGCCCGCTCGGCATCCAGGATCGCTCTGCTCATGCCGTTGCCTCCAATCGTATCGCTTGTAATTTTGCAATCCTTTGAAACGGCGTGGGCGTATCATTTTTGCTCTGTACAATAATGTCCACTGGCAAGCCTAATCTTTTTTCCAAATGCATTTTGATGCGCGCCCGGTCAAGCAATGTTAATGGGTTCTCCGTTTCAATCAACAAGTCGACATCCCCTCCTCTTGCCTGATCATTGAGTCTCGAACCAAACAGAGACACTGTTGCGTTTTCTCCCGTCAAACGGGTTATAATTCCAAGTATGGATAAGGTTTGCTCTAGTGTAAGCCTCATTTTTTCTCCTCCTGCTCGCCTGTATTT
>CAZDWG010000274.1:0-2058 GCA_964509005.1 uncultured Zetaproteobacteria bacterium | reverse complement strand
CGCTACGCTCGCAATGACAAACAGTGACCTTTCTGACTTTTTACGAGGACATCAATCTTGTATAATGAGAAACTTTGACCAATGGGGAGAGCCATGGTATGTGTTCAACTGGTGGATGATCATGCGGTAGTGCGAGCGGGTATCCGCGCTATTCTGGAATCGAATCAGGATATAAACGTGAGTGTGGAATCGGCATCGGGCGAGGAGGGTTACAGGCATTACTTTGGACACTGTCCGGATGTAATGGTGCTGGATCTTGCCATGCCTGGAGAGAGCGGTCTTTCCCTGCTGTTCCGTCTGATGCGACGCGATCCGCAGGCCAGGGTGCTGGTACTCAGTATGTATGATGATGAGTTGATGGCGATCAAGGCCATGGAGGTCGGTGCGCGCGGGTTTGTGAGTAAGGGCGCCCGGTCCGATCTAATACTTGAGGCGGTCAGAAAAGTGGCCGGAGGCGAGATCTTTATCGAGAACCGTGTGGCGCGGAAGATGGCGATGCACCATGCCCGCAGGGATGAGGGTTTGGGTGGTCTGACGCGGCGCGAATTTGAGATATTCCACTTGCTGGCGGATGGAAAGAACGTCCGGGATATTTCCGATGCGCTACATTTAAGCCCTAAAACAGTGGGTACGCATCGTACGCGCATCATGGGAAAGTTGGGGTGCGGGAATGTGGCCGAACTGGCGCGCATTGCCATTCGCCACGGGGTGATTCAGACTTAACCGTGGTTTGCCTGGAAGCAATTAACCTGAACTATTCATAAATGCTGCCATGCCTTTGCCTGCCTGTGCGTGAACGCACGCAGACAGGCTTGTTACCTTTGTTCACAGCGAATCCCTCGTCGGTCGTCCGTATGCGCGCTCACGGCCTCCTTCCCTGGAATCCACCAGCGAACAAGAGCCCGGCGCAGCGGGTTGAGGTTTTTCCCTGGCGGTAGAATGTTCCGCATTCTTGTGGTGTACTTCAAATACCCACGCAATGATGAAGCGTCAATCAGGAAATTCCCTGGAAATAACAAGGGATTTCCTCACTTTATTGTTCCGCCCATAAAGTCTATACTATTTCTGTGGGAAGCGATGCTCGACTGGGCAGCCCGTTCTGATGGGTATGGCTTGGTCTCTCGGTACGGGTAAAAGCGGCGCTGATGTGCGACCGTGGGGGGTGTCGTTTGCCTAGGAATTTCGTTCGCACCGCCGTTGTACTAGTTGCTATTATCTTCGGTACCGAATGGGCTATCATGCTCGTCTTTTCATTGACGGACGCCAGGATGCGGATGCCGGGTTGGCTGTACGATTCCAGCGATGCCATTTTGTTGTCCTTCGTGGCGGGGATTCTCGTGTATTTTACGGTGGTTATCCCGCAACAGCGCGTATTGAAGTACACGCAACGGATCAATCGGCTGTTGCATTTTCTGAGTCGTATCAATCAGGATAGTCAGGGGCAGTGCGATTCCCGCGCCCTGTTCGATCATGCATGTGCCACTGCCGTAAAATGTGGCGGTTTCCGCTTTGCCTGGATCGGTATGCTTGGGGTTGATTCCGGCCACCTGGATGTGGTGGCGATGGATGGGGATAATGAGGGCTGCATGCAAGCCGTACGTGCAGTGGAAAACGAGTCCGCGCCGCGTTGCGGCATCGCCGTGCGAGTGCTGGCGCAAGGTAAACCAGCCTATTGTCAGATGCTTGCCGCCGGGGATTGTGCTGCTGCCTGGCGCGAGATGCTCCTGCGCTATGGCTGCCGTTCGTGCGCCGCCTTTCCCCTGCGCCGGGATGATTCAGTGGTGGGCGTTTTCGCCGTCTATGCAGGTGATTCCGGTTTTTTCCATGATGATGAACTCCATATTCTGGAGGAAGTGGCGGGTGATATATCGTTTGCCTTGACCTCCAGCGAGCAGGCGCGTGCACGCGAACAGACGGCGCAGATCTTGCGGGCTCGTGTCGATGAACTGGAACGTTTCCAGAAGGCGACGGTGGATCGCGAATTTCGCATCAAGGAACTGCGCGATGGTAAATATTCGGCTAGGCCGTTTTACTGAGTTTCAGTCAGTTTATTTTTAT
>CAZDWG010000273.1:0-2063 GCA_964509005.1 uncultured Zetaproteobacteria bacterium | reverse complement strand
GAACTGTTTCAATCATCCGGCGCAATCATCATGGCGATTCATGAATAGTCCAGGCTAGACATAAAAAGCTACCGCCGCTACAAACAACAGATACAAAAAGGCATTGCCGCACAGGCCCACGGGCGATAGACGTCCACCACGCAACAGCCAACTCAGCCAGATCATCCCCATGAAAGCCAATGCTACGGCAAGGTTGGCAAATATATCTTCGAAACGCCACGGCATCAGCAGCATGCCGATGGCTGGAATCATCGTTCCCTGGAATACCATGGCTCCGGTGATATTGCCAAACGCCAGGGTGTCACGACCGCGGCGGATCCAGATCACCGAATTCACCTTCTCCGGCAATTCCGTCGCCACGGGGACAATCAACAGGGAGACCACCAGCGCGGACACACCCATAATTTGGCTTAATTGTTGCGCGCCATCCACAAACAGGCGTGCACCCCAGATCAGCACAGCCAACCCCGCCAAAAGCTGGGTCACAGCTACCCATGGGCGCGCGGGAAGAATTCGGCTCAGATACAGGGCCTGGTCCGCTTCAGTCGCGTGACCATCGTCCACCAAGGATGCGCTGGCTCTAATTGTGGCCAATACATAGAAGAAGTACACCACGACCAATACCATGGCGATGGGTTCATGCGGCCATGTCTTCGGAATGAATGCCGCGATGGCGACCAGCAGAAAGGCGCACAGAAATGTGCCAACGTCGCGTTTTAATCCCGATATTTCCGGCTGCAATGTACCCGCCCAGCCACGCTTTCCCGCAGCAAACAGACCCATGACACCCAAACTCAGTGTTGCCAGCATAAAGGGTGCGCCGAGTATGGCGCCCATACCCACTTCCTCATTCACATGCTGTGTTGCGCCTCCGGCCAGAATGGCCACGATGGGCACAATCGTTTCCGGCAGAGCTGTGCCGATAGCGGCAAAAACAGAGCCCGTCACACCTTCGGAAACGCCGAGACGTTCGCCAAGGAATTCCAGCGAGTTAGTAAAAGCCTGTGCCGCCGCGAATACCAGAACCAACGCCACAAGCAGCAATGCAAGAGAATCCAGCATGTTTATATTCCTAATGGATGCAGTAAATCAGAATCTTTTGGGCCGCTTCTCTGTCGTCAGTCTGCGTGCGCACACACAAGGTGGGCGCAGTAGATTTCTCATAAGACTGGCAGACTCCTAGCCTGTTTCCACCGGGACAATAGCCGCCATGCCTTGAATTGCAAGTGCTGACAAGTTTGTTTCATGTCGATAAAATCATTCGCGACATGGTATTTGGAAAGTGCGTAGTTCGTTACGCGATTCACGCCCATACGCTCGCTATCTTGAGAGTCTGGCATCATTACGAATGGCCTGATTTTACTCATAAGAATTAAGTATTGTGTTCCCGAATTTGCTCATTGATAGTATCGCATAATTGTTATAATATCTCATCATGAACTGGCTGGTAGAAACCTTGAACGAGGCGGTAGATGCTGAGTTAGAAATGCTTGCTCCATCATTCAAGGCAAAGTTTTTACACATTGCCGAGATGCTTGAGTCCCTTGGACCACATCAGGTGCGAGAGCCTTATGTAAAACACCTGGAAGGCAAGCTTTGGGAAATCCGCATGAAGGCGCGACCGGGCATTGCACGAGCCATTTATATTACAGCAACAGAGCAACGAATTATTATACTACATGCCTTTGTCAAAAAGACACAAAAAACGCCACGAGCAGCCATTGAAGTTGCTCGTCAACGAGTAAAGGAGGCCGGACTATGACCAAACTAGCCGAACTTAAAAAACAATGGATGCAGGATGCAGATACCCGCGAAGCCTATGAGGCTCATGCCTATGAGTTTGAAATTGCCCGATCTTTAATTGAAGCAAGATATGATGCAGGGCTAACCCAGGCTGAAGTGGCTAAACGAATGGGTACAACGCAGTCAGCCATTGCTCGAATAGAGGGCGGCTCACAATTACCCAGCATGAAAAGTGTAATCCGTTATGCGGCTGCTATTGGAGCTCGTCCTGTTCTCCAATTGATACGGGGAGTCCGCGAAACAAGATCTGACCCCTAGCC
>CAZDWG010000272.1:0-2074 GCA_964509005.1 uncultured Zetaproteobacteria bacterium | reverse complement strand
GCCGATGCGTTGCACGCCCTGGCGCAAATTCTCCAGGCTGGTCGCGTAGGAAAAGCGGACGTGCTGTCCCGCCTGCCATGAACCAAAATCCTCGCCTGGCGTAATGGCCACACCTGCTTTCTCCAGCACATCCCAGCAGAAGGTACGGGAATCATCCGTCAGTTTCTCCACGTTGGCATAGATATAGAACGCACCCTGCGGCTCCACCACAATCTCGAAACCGAGTTTAGGCAGTTCCGTTAACATATATTGGCGGCGCTCATCGTAAGCTTCACGCATGGCTTCAACCTCGCCCCGCGCATCCAGTGCGGCAATAGCGGAAAATTGCGACAAGGTGGGCGCAGCAATGAAAATATTCTGCATCACACGCCGGGCCGGATCAATCAAATCATCAGGCACGATAATCCAGCCGATGCGCCAGCCGGTCATGGCCCAGCGCTTGGAGAAGCCATTGACGACGATGGCATTATCATCGAATTGGAGTGCGCATGCGGCTTTTGTACCATACGGTTCGTCTGCGGAACTCCGAGTGGATGCGCAACAACTACCGCCCGCAGATTTTGCAAGCGGAGCATAAGTCAGCCCGTGATAAATCTCATCGGAAATCAGATAGCCGCCGTGTTTTCCGCAAACATCGGCTATCGCTGCCAGTTCCGTTTCTTCAATCAGCGTGCCGGTGGGATTCCCGGGGTTGATGACCACGGCAGCGCGTGTCTCGTCACACCATTCACGTTCGACGGCTTTGGCAGACAGGTGATAGCGTGTTTCCGGACCCACCGGCACATTGATGGGCTCCCCGCCCGCCAGTCGGATGAAATTGCGTTGGCAGGGATAACCGGGGTCGGGCAGCAATACGGATTCTCCGATCTCCAGCAATACGGCATAAATCAGATTGAAGGCCCCTGAGGTTCCTGGCGTAATCAGGATGCGCCCGGGGGCGATGTGTACGCCATATTCGCTGGCGTACCAATGACTCAATGCTTGCTGTAATGCGGGCGCACCCGTTGAAGGCGTATAAAAATTCTCTCCTGTATCGAGGCGTTTTCTGGCAGCTTCAATCACCGGAGACGGCGTGGGAAAATCCGGCTCACCGATCTCCATGTGAACGATATGGCGACCTTCGGCTTCCAGTTGTTTGGCGCGTTCCAGCAACTGCATCACGCGGAAGGGTTCAATTTGATCAATGCGGCGCATGCATGTACTCTAAACCAAATAGCCTTTGGAGCTACCCTGAACTATTCATGATGCACTCTTTTACGGGACAGGACACAAGGCATCAACTATGATTGCCGCATGGGAATGCTTTGTTCAATGCACGATTTGTTTGAAGCGGCGGCAACGCGCGGAGAACTGTGCCGCATCGTGTACAAGGACACTTTCGGTGAGCATCATGCTGTGACGACCATCCCGCGGGACTGGCGTATTCTGGATGGCGTCGAATGGGGTTTCTTCGAGTCCGGGGCGGGCGAATCGCTGGAAGTGAAGCTTGACGACGTGGTGGCGATCGAAGCGCTCCCCGAATAGCATCGGTTCTATGCTCTGGATCAAGTCGTTTCATATCATCGCCATGGTTTCATGGTTCGCCGGACTGTTTTATCTGCCACGTATTTTCGTCTATCACGCCGGACACGGAAATGGCCCCGTACACGAGCAGTTGTGCGTGATGGAACGCAAGCTGTATCGCTTCATCATGAACCCGGCCATGATGGCTACCATTGCGCTGGGCATCGCGTTGGCCTGGATACAGTGGGACAGCATATCCGGCGAAATATGGTTCTGGCTAAAAATGGCGCTTGTCGTTGTCTTGCTGGCCTTCCATATTCATAATGGCATGGTCGTCAAAACCTTCGCGGCAGGTGAAAACACCCGTCCGCATACCTTTTACCGAAAATACAATGAAATCCCGACGCTTATTTTGATTGCCGTGGTGATTCTGGTCGTGGTAAAACCCTTTTGAACCCGGGGGACTGTGGGGTGGAAGAAAGGGCATGGCAGAAGTTGTGAATCATGCAGGCTAGGCCTGCCCTTTACCCACAAATCACGTCACAGAACCCTTGCACACGGGTCAGACCAA
>CAZDWG010000271.1:0-2079 GCA_964509005.1 uncultured Zetaproteobacteria bacterium | reverse complement strand
TTGCAGGCCAGTCAACGCATGGGCGGCCGTGGCTTCCTTGACCGCGATGACATGCTTGCCTGGCGACAATGCCGGCAGATCGATACTACAGGGGCAATGGCTGACATTACGATCAATAATCGGGTTATTGTTATCGATATAGATATGCAGATGATTGCCATTGGGGCTCAGATGCACATTATACTTAAGCATCGCCCCGTTATGGATGACGGAACCGTCTTTCGGCGACAGGATGGTAATGGATCCGTCCCCCATATTCCCCGCCATGGCTGGCGTAGCGAACGCCATAGCCGACAGGGCCACAATAAATATGAAACCTTGGACTAACTTCATGCCAACCTCCTCGAAGAGTGGTGTTCCACGTTGCGGGAACTGCTCAGAAAAAGAAGGTAGAACCAGAATAATATTCTGTCAAGCATGATGGCTTCTTGCGAAGCCATCAGAGCGCCCATGAATGGACGCACAAATCAATGGCTTGTTTTGTAAGCCGTTGATTTGCGAGAGAAGTGAAAACTGCGCTTTTTGCTTCCCGTGCAAGCGTACTGTGTACGCCTTTTTATCACCACGGGCATATCCCAAACTATCATGGAGCGCAACAACAAGCGTTTTCGCCACGCCGCGATGGCTAATTTCCCAACATAACCGAACAGCCGGAAGAATCTTCCCTTTTATTCAGGCAACATCCTGCTACTATGCGCGCGCTTTGGCGTCTGCCGGACTTATAGCGGAGGCATCAGAAATCCGACATCAGGTATACATATCCCATGAATCAGAACCTTCGTAATATCGCTATTATTGCCCATGTGGACCACGGTAAAACCACACTGGTAGATGAGTTGCTCAAGCAGTCCGGCACCTTTGACAACAGGGTCGAAGTCGTAACGCGCGTCATGGATTCCAACGACCTTGAGCGCGAGCGCGGCATCACCATCCTTGCCAAGAATACATCCCTGAAATATGGCGATACGCGCATCAATATCGTCGATACGCCAGGGCATGCCGATTTCGGCGGCGAAGTAGAACGTATCCTGAACATGGCGGATGGCGTGTTGCTGCTGGTAGATGCCGCCGAAGGCCCGATGCCACAAACACGTTTCGTGCTCTCCAAGGCATTGAACCTCGGCCTGAAACCCATTGTCGTCGTCAACAAGATCGACCGCGACGGCGCCGACCCCGAGGCCTGCGTCGATGCCACCTTCGACCTGTTTGCAGCACTCGGCGCGACTGATGAACAACTCGAGTTCCCCATCGTCTATGCCTCAGCGAAGCATGGCTACGCCATGCTGGATATGGGCGACACATCGGATAACCTGATCTGCCTGTTCGACACCATCCTCGAACATGTTCCCCCGCCCTCCGGCGATGCAAACTCACCACTGCAAATACTGGCCACCACGCTCGACTGGGATGATTACGTGGGTCGCATCGTGATTGGACGCATTGCCAATGGCTGTGTCAGAATGGGTCAGGACATCACGGTGTTACATGCGGACGGAAGCCGATCCTCGGCTCGTATTACCCGCATTCTCGGCTTTCAGGGTCTGGAACGTATTGAGGTCGAATCGGCCAGCACTGGCGATATTATCGCCATGGCCGGTATCGAAACGATTCACATTGGCGAAACGATCGCGGACAAAGATAACCCCGTCGCTCTCCCGGTCATCCATGTGGATGAACCCACACTGACCATGGAAGTGCATGTCAACAATTCACCGCTGGCCGGCACAGAAGGAAAATTTGTAACCACCCGCCAGATTCATGACCGTCTGATGAAGGAAATTCGTACCAATGTAGCCATGCGCGTCGAAGACACGGAGGCCGGCGATGTGTACAAGGTTTCAGGACGCGGCGAACTGCATATCGGAATTTTACTGGAGAATATGCGCCGCGAAGGCTTCGAGATGGCCGTCTCGCGGCCTACGGTTATCACCCGCCGGGTGGATGGTGCCAAACAGGAGCCGTATGAACACGTCACCGTGGACGTGGAAGAGCAATATCAGGGCGCGGTGATTGAGAAGCTGGGCAAGCGCGGCGCGGAAATGACCCACATGCAAAACAATCCCGATGGCACCACGCGCA
>CAZDWG010000270.1:0-2088 GCA_964509005.1 uncultured Zetaproteobacteria bacterium | reverse complement strand
TCTTCATGGTGGAATATTTACGTTGTGTGATCGATGAGCCATGAATAGTCCAGATTTGGTTGAAATTGCGGTATTTGCGCCGCTGAATAAAACCTTTACCTACCAGTGGCCGGAGTGGCTGGGTGAAGCGCGACCGGGTATGCGTGTTTATGTGCCATTCGGACGCGGCAGGCGGTCCGGTGTTGTCTGGGAGACTACGGTCACCTGTGCTGACAATACGCTCGAATTCAAATCCGTACTCGATCATATTGATGCACACCCGCTATATGATGGCCGACGCATGCAGTGGCTTAAGCGGGCCTGCCGTTATTATGTGGCCGCGCCGGGTGAGTGCGCCGAGACTGCATTTGCGTGGGCTGGCACTGAGGACAAGCGCCGCTGGCATTGCGCGGATGTGGCAGCCCTTGCCCTGATGGATAAGGAACTAGCGCAGGCCTTTTCGCACCGAAAGACGCTTTCCACCGCAACATTGCGCAAGAAATTACCCGCAACCGGATTGTATCACCGCCTGCGGCAGGCCGTGGAGGCGGGTCATCTGGCGGAGGTGCTCAGCCGGAATAAGAAGGAGGAGATAAAAAAGGCCACTTTTTTATCCGAAGCGGTTCCCAAACAGCTATTTCCCGCGCAACAACAGGCGTTGGACAAGATCAACCATATATCGGGATTCGCGCCGTTACTGCTGTTCGGATGTACGGGTTCCGGTAAAACGGAGGTCTACCTTCGAGCCGCCCGGCAACGGGTTGATGCAGGCGAGCAAGTGTTAATCCTCGTGCCCGAGATTGGCCTGACGCCACAGTGGCTGGCGCGTCTCACGGCTCGCTTTAACCGGGTTGCCGTATGGCACTCGGGGCTTTCAGATACCATGCGCTTGCAGGTCCGACGAGATTTGCCCGATGTGGAAGTGCTTGTTGGCACGCGGTCCGCGCTTTTTCTTCCGCTGCCGCGTTGTTCCATGATTGTCGTGGATGAGGAACACGACACCTCGTTCAAGCAACAGGATGGCATGCATTACCATGCACGGGACATGGCCGTATTGCTGGCGCAGGAAATGGACATCCCCGTCATTCTGGGTAGCGCGACCCCCAGTCTGGAGAGTTGGCGTCAGGCAAGGGACGGTCGCTACCAACTGCTGGAACTGCCTGAGCGCATTGCGCCGCACCCTGCTCCGGCGATTGAAACCGTGGATATGCGGGGCGTGGAATCTGCTCTGTCCGAGCCGATGCTTGCCTTGCTGCGGGAAACGAAAGAGCGAGGTCTCCAGTCCATCCTGTATCTGAACCGGCGCGGCTATGCGCCTGCCCTGATGTGTACGGCCTGTGGCAACGTGCCGGAATGCCAGAACTGCACCTTCAGGCTGACGTTGCATCGACGAAAGAGGCAGTTGCGCTGCCATGGCTGCGGTTTTGTCCGCTCCGTTCCGCTTGTATGCGAACATTGTGGCGAGGATGCATTGCTGCCGCTGGGTGAAGGAACGGAAAAAGTAGAGGAACAGTTGGCCGCTATGCTGCCGGACTTGCGTATGGCCAGGCTGGATCGTGATGCCGTGCGCAACGAAACGCATCTGATGCGGGTATTAGGTGATTTCGCGTCGGGTAAGCTGGACTGCCTGGTAGGGACGCAGATGCTGGTCAAAGGACACCATTTTCCCAATGTGGTGCTGGTCGGGGTGGTCAATGCCGATCTGGGTCTTGGCTTGCCGGATTTTCGCGCCGGGGAGCGCTGGTGGCAACAAATTACGCAGGTAGTCGGTCGTACCGGGCGTGGCGAGAAGCCGGGGCGGATCATGGTTCAAACCCGCAATCCCGGAGCATCATGGTTGTCCCGGATCGGCGACGAACAGGCTCGCGATACGCTGGGTGCCGAACTTTCTTTGAGAAAAACACTAAATTATCCCCCGTTCGCGCGCTGGGTACGCATTATCTTTTCGGCCACACGCAGCACTTTGGCCATACAGATGGCTGAACACGTGGCGCAGGCATGCGCTACATACCTCCCGGACATTGTGCAGTGCATGGGACCCATGCCGTGCGCTATTGAGAGAATCGCCACGCGTTACCGCTTTGAAGTGGTTCTCCGGGATACGACGCG
>CAZDWG010000269.1:0-2099 GCA_964509005.1 uncultured Zetaproteobacteria bacterium | reverse complement strand
ATGACCACCGGATGACTCGCTGT
This sequence comes from uncultured Zetaproteobacteria bacterium, assembly GCA_964509005.1. GTDB lineage: Bacteria > Pseudomonadota > Zetaproteobacteria > Mariprofundales > Mariprofundaceae > JAUZQZ01. Next base: position 2,076 of record CAZDWG010000269.1, on the reverse strand, counting down.
GGCACGATTTGTGGGTAAAGGGCAGGCCTAGGAGTGTATCCCCCCATTCTTACACTGCCAGCGCCTGCTAAAATTAACCTTCACCTTGCGATAACCGGAAAAACCGCAAACGGCTATCACACGCTGGATACCAGCTTTTCGTACGTGGATGTAAGCGACACCCTCTTCATTGAGGGTGCAAACAGCCTGCATGTCACATGCTCGGATCCGATCCTGAATAGCCGGAACAATCTGGTCTTTCGCGTACTGGAAGGTATGCGTGACGCTTTCAACGTAACGCAGGGTTTGAAGGTACATATTAAAAAAACACTACCCGTACAGGCCGGGCTGGGTGGCGGCTCATCCGATGCGGCAACCGCCATCATGGCTGCCAACAAGCTTTGGAGGCTCCATTTGGACAGCAAGGCCCTGATTGAATTCGCTACGCCATTTGGTGCGGACATTCCCTGCTTCCTGTTTGGCCAGGCAAGCCGGGCAACAGGGGTTGGTGAACAGCTAGAGCCTCTGGACCCCGGTGTTGAGGGCGCGCATTTGGTACTCGCCCATCCCGGCGCAGGTCTTTCGACAGCGGACGTATTCTCTTGCTATGACAGCATGATGCATCACGAGACGACGCAATTGACCCCTTCCGGGGCGAAAGATACTATGCGCGCCGATTCTGCGGAGGCTGAAAACAGGCTCTTTCATCTGGGGGAAAATGTACTGGAGCATGTGGCCTGCGGTATGTGTCCGAGTCTGGCCGCACTTTTGGCATATATGCGCAATCAGGTAAGGTACGCCTGGATGAGCGGTAGCGGTACCGCATGCGTAGCGCTGATGGAAAATGCGGAGGATACATACAGGCTGGCGCACACGTTAAAGCAGGAGAAACTCGCGGCATGGACCCATGCCGGGCATGTTCTTCTCCGTCACCCCCTGTACGAAGCGGGTCAGAATCGGATCATTGGGGCGTAGCCAAGTGGTAAGGCAACGGGTTTTGATCCCGTCATGCGCAGGTTCGAACCCTGCCGCCCCAGCCATATTTTTTTATGGATGTCACAAACAAAGGAGTGCGCTCATATGATGGAAGAACGTCTACGCCTCTTCTCGGGGAGCGCTAACCCGGAGTTGACCAGGGATATTGGAAACTATCTGAATATTTCACCGGGAGATTTGCAAATACAACATTTTTCGGATGGTGAAATTTTTATCCAGATTGGCGAGACCATCCGCGGTCTTGATGCCTTCTTTATTCAAAGCACCTCCGCACCCGCCAACGACAACCTGATGGAACTGCTCATTTTCATGGATGCCGCCAAGCGCGCATCGACACACCATATCTGCGCTGTGATCCCCTATTTCGGTTATGCCCGTCAGGAACGCAAGAGCGCGAGCCGCACGCCGATTACCGCCAAACTGGTTGCTGACATGCTGACGGCGGCAGGCGCCTCGCGCGTACTCACCATGGATTTGCATGCAGGCGCCATTCAGGGTTTTTTCAATATTCCGGTAGACAATATTTATGCCGCGCCCATTTTCCAGAAGGATATTCAGTCCAGCTCCCTGGATCATGTCGTGATCGTATCTCCCGATGTCGGCGGCGTGGTTCGTGCGCGCGCCATGGCCAAGCGTTTGCATGTCGATATTGCTATTGTGGACAAACGACGCCCCGCGCCCAATCAAGCCGAAGTCATGAATATTATCGGTGACATCAAGGGAAGACATTGTATCCTTATTGACGATATCGTTGATACGGCGGGGACTCTGTGTGGCGCCGCCAAAGCTTTGCTGGAACAGGGCGCCGACAAGGTTTCAGCTTATGCCACCCATGGTGTTCTTTCCGGACCGGCAGCCGAACGACTCGTGGACTCCCAACTGCATGAGTTGGTGATTACGGATACGATTGCACAACCGGAAACCATCATGAAGACCGGTAAGGTGCGTATCCTTACTGCCGCGCCACTGCTTGCCGAGGCCATCAGCCGCATTTATAACGCGCGTTCCGTCAGTAGCTTGTATAACTGATGACTTCTTACGCTCTCTTTAGCCTGAGCCTAGCCGAAAAGCATCCGTCATCCTTCAGGGACGGCACCATAA
>CAZDWG010000268.1:0-2099 GCA_964509005.1 uncultured Zetaproteobacteria bacterium | reverse complement strand
TCGTCGTTCCTCCTCGCAATGACAGCCAATCCATAGGGGTGCTGAGTAGTTACCAAAAAAGAGCTTTTAGTGCAATCATCATGGCGATTCATGAAGAGTTCAGGCTAGCCTGGACTCTTCATGAATTTTAGATGGGGCCGTAAGAGATTTCCAGACAAAACAAGATTTCCCCGGTCATGTCCCGTCATTCCCGAGAGCAGCGATGCGGCCCTGTCTCGGGATTGGATACGGATATCGCCGTCTACCTTCCAGAGCGCGGGGGTTTGAGATGCCGTCGAAAGATGACCGCTCCCGTCTAGCGACAGCATGTTCCCGCCTTCGATTTTCCACCGCCATTCGTCTTGTTTCGAGGATATCAATTGCAACTGGAAAGTACCCAGAGAATCTTGTCCCAACAAACCGGAAGCAGCCTTTTTCCACTGAATTGTTATCGTTCCCGCAAGCGGGAAGCCATCGCGCTGGCGCAGTTTCATGTTACCCGAGATCAGGATGCTTCCAGCCAGATTCAGCATAGCCGCCTGTGGGATATAGTCTCCGATCATTCCGGCCTGAGCGCGTGCATCCATATCACGCAGCCAAATAGCGCCATGCCTCATCGAGGTATTGAGCGCGAACGTGGCTTTACCGGTAGTTCCCTGCACGTGCAGGGCAGGGGTTCCCCTGATGATCCGGGACCATGCCGGACTTAAACGCACCTCGTTCAGGGTGATATTCGGTCCGGCGGGGATTTGAATATGAGCCTTATCCAGGCGCAGGCCCAATCCCGATTTTTTCACCTGTCCCACTTGTACAAAGGAGGATGCACCGCTGGATTCTAGTTGTGCATTGAACCATGGCGCCGGGTTCCAGCGCAACCAGGTAAAAACAGGCAGCGCGATCATGAATATGGATACCAGAAGAATATTATTCCATAATGGTTTCAAGTTTGCCTCCGGATATGGCGGCGTATGTTACCTGAAAAATGATACGGGAGCAGAAACACCAAGTGCAATACCAAAATCCTGAGTGCTTTGTTGCGTGATGTTTTCAATGAAGGCAAAGCTCCACTGCGTGCCGTCCTTTGTTGCTGAACGGATACCAAAGCTGATCAGCCAGGGCGCTGCATCCAGTGCCGCTATCCCGGTGTTGTAGGGCGAGGAACCTCCCTGGATCTGGACAATCAGATTGAACGGTGCAGGCAGAATGGAAATTCGTTTGCCGACAGTGAACGCGGCGCGCAGGTAATCCCGTACCGGAGAACCTGCATCACTACGGACGAACGGATGCAGCCACCAGCCTTCAAGATGGGTAAACCATGTCTTGACTGCCCATGAACCCACAACTCCCAGCCCTATATCCACGCCGCCGTTCGTCCAGCCCCGGGCGTGGCTGGCGGTTGGAAACTGGATTCCTCCCATCACGGCCAGTACATCCTTCAGTAGCTGGTGGCGCACTTTCAGACGGATATTACCCAGCTCCCAGCGGGGTTGACCGCTCCATCCTCCGCTTACACCCTGATAGTGGTAGGCAAACACATTGTCCGGTCGAAATTCTCGGCCCCCGTTGGGGAGCCCCAATGCTCGGTGATAGCTGCGCAGAAAGGGGTCGAGCACCCCGGCCAATGGTCGCATGATCGGAATATGTAGTTCGACATCGGTTTGCCTGCCTATGCCGTAGCGTATGCCCGCTTCAGCAATATACAATTCCATATCCGCCAGATAGCGGGCGTGATCCGGCAGTTTGTCGGTGAGGAAAATACTGGTGTAATACTGGTCGAGTTGAAGCAATCCGTTGCCGGCGCTCAGGACGGATGCCGAAGACGGATGTGGATCGTAATAGCGCATCATGGCTGGATTTTGCTGCATCACAGGCAGGGGCTCACGCGATATTCCGGCGGATATGGCTGTTGCCGGAAACATCAACACCAGCAATGCGAGGCGCAAGCTCCTGAGATAAAGTCCTGTCCCACCCATCCGATGTCCGCCTTCGTGTAGTACCTAGATCTGCCCTTTACCCACAAATAAAGCCAGAAAGAAAAAGGCTTTTTCCATAGCGTTGCTGCATGAAACAAAACAACATCAAGCAAACACTATCACGATCATCATCAATCGTAATCTGGA
>CAZDWG010000267.1:0-2115 GCA_964509005.1 uncultured Zetaproteobacteria bacterium | reverse complement strand
AAATGATGGGTGCTCTACTGTCCCGTTTTATTTGAAACCAAAGGGCAGGGCTAGAACCCGGTCGCCCTTGCCAGCGGCGAGCAGGTGCTCTTTTTCAAGCAATGTACGGATATGTTCGGTTCTTTCCATCAGGGTTTGTTCCACATGGTCGATGTCGGTGGCGCGGGAAAGGCATGTATGCGCCTCAAGGTTGGCAAGCCTCACGATTTTTCCGGGGAGAGAATGCGCATGCGCATGATGATGGGCGGCAACGGGTCCGCGAACACTGTCGGGAAAACCCCATAACCTCAAAATCTCATCCCCGGCTTCGGCATGATCGACGCCGTAGGCCTGGCGCTCGGCCGCAATCAGCTCATCCCCGGATAATTGGCCCAGTTCCCCCTCAAAATACCCCATATCCACACGGATACCGAGAATGGTCCGACCGATATCGTGCAATAGCCCGGCAATGAACAGATCTTCCTCGTTGGCGCCGAGCAAGCCGGCCATCTGCCGACTCAATAAGGCAACGGCAAAGGCATGCGTCCAGAATTCACGAATTTGGCCCATGCCCGCGGGGATGGCGAAGCCATAGAGCAGCGACATGGTCATGGCGATGTGGCCGGTCTCCCTGGTTCCCAGACGCGCAATGGCCATGGACAGGCTGGTCATACTCTGATGCATGGGATTGTGTATGGGCGAATTGGCGAACTTGAGTATCATGGCGCTGGTTGCCTGATCCGTCCCTACGATATGCGCCAGATCCGAGGCGCTGGCATTGGGGCCCTCGATCACATCCCGGATACGCGCATAACGGTCCGGCAGGGAGGGAATATCCTGTGTGATACCAATGAATTGCAGGGTGGATTCCCGGTCGAATACCTGCATCATGACCACTGCATCATGACCGTAGCTCGCTCATAATCCCGTGTTCAGGCGTACCAGCCTCTGACTAATGCGTACGGCCTTTTCAGGCGACAGGAATGCAAGAATTTTCCCTACCTTTCTTGTATCCATTTGTGCCAGCATACTGATAGCGGTCGAGATGTCCATTCTGGAAATGATCGGCGCGGCCTTGGCCGGTTTCATGCTGTCGTATACGGCGGCCAGGTGCTTGATCTTCTTGTTTTTCAGCTTTTGCTGCTGTTGGAGCACATCCTGAACCCGTGCAAGCACGGCCTCCAGCCCGACTACCTTCTTCTTCATGACGGCTTCGGCCTGTTCAATGGCATGCTGCCGGGCGTCCAGAGCCAGGGCTTTCGCATCCAGTTTTTCCTTGACGGAGCGCAGTTTACCCAGCACTTTGATTTCTTCCGGGTTGATCTGTTGCGTAGACGTCAGCGGGAATGCCGCGGCTTCTGCCAAACCAATGATGGCAGGCATCGACCGCGGTGACTCTTTTCTTCCCTTGTTCTGGTCAGCGGCGTTCTGGTCCGAGGCGTTCTGGTCAGAAGCATTCTGGTCCGCCCCGGACAGGGCCATCGCGGTTGCCCCGGGTGCGGGAGACAACAATCCGCCCGCCCGCGTTTCATCAGCACGCGGCCACCATGCAAGGGCGAGATTGAATACAGCGGACAGACTCAATATGGAAAGAAGGATAAGGGTATAGCGGCGCGTCATGCCGGTCTCCGCGGACGGTGCGCGATCAGATCATCCACGGCACGTTGCTCGGTGCGCACCGTCAATTGCTTTCCCCGTTTCGTTTCGTTGTCGAGCATGGTTTCCCAGGTATGGTGTTTTCCGATGTGGGTGAAAAGGGATGCGCGCAACTCTTTTTCTTCATGGCGTACTTCGGATATCCGCGAGCATATTTCGTCCATTCGCGTTTTTAGTTCCAGTTCGGCCATCTCCCATATAGCCAATTCCGAAGCCTTGATGTTTTTTCCGATACATAGCCGTGGTTGCATATCCATTTCCCGGCGTCGGCATTGCACTGCTTCAAGCCCGGATTGCAATTGCTTGCGTTCATCCACCCGTTTGGCCAGACATGCCGAGAGACGACCGCATGTTTCATCCTCCATGGCCGACAACATGCCAAATGCAGATGGATGGTCACTCATCGGGTCGCCAATGCCAGCAAAGCGTCTTGTGATTCGTGGATGGACGCGAAGCAGCGGGCATCCTGATAACGAAATG
>CAZDWG010000266.1:0-2117 GCA_964509005.1 uncultured Zetaproteobacteria bacterium | reverse complement strand
TTTACAGCTCCTTAGGCTGTTTGGTATCTTTAGCGAGCCGCATACTACGCGGCAGGTTTGCCGCTTCTGAAATATCCATCCATGACAGCACCCCGGCAACATCGCCGGGCTCGTTATCGGTAGTGTTGTTATCCATAACCAGCGCGATATGGGAGTGTTCGCTACGCAATTGTGCAAACACATCAAAGACCATCATGTTTTCACTGACCCGGCTATAACACGGCTCGGCGAGCTGTTGTAGCGGCGTATCGGGATCGCTGCCCTGTAACACGTGCGCGAAGGTTTCCGATGAAATTACAGCATGAACCCGTTCCTGATCAGCCAGAATGACGTGGGGATAACGGCGGATCCTCGCGCTCCGCTCGGGAAGATCGGCAACCTTCGCGTCAACATCGAGAATGATATACGGCGACTGCACGACATCCAGCGCCTTGTGCATCAAATACAAATGGTTCTGCAATGAGGCTGGAACATGATGTCCGCGGCGGGTGAGTTTAAGGGTATAGATGCTTTCGACCAACAGATGCCGCCGAATTGCGTAGGCCAAAGAAACGGCAACAATCAATGGAATCACCACATTGTAATCGTGCGTCATCTCAAGAGTCATGACGACGGCGGTCACAGCGGCGCCCGTGCTGGCGCCGATCATGCACGCCATACCGATGACCGCACTATCCACCGGACTCGCCGCGAGAGCCGGGTAAAGGTGATTACCGGCAAGCGCAAGGCCAGCGCCAAGCGTAGCCCCCATAAACAGGCCAGGCGAAAAAACGCCGCCGGAGGCACCGGAGCCTAGGGTCAGCGAAACCGCCAATAACTTGACTGCCGCCAATAACAATAAAACCCAGATGTTGTTCAGCCTGCCATCCAGAATATCCTGAATCGTAGCATAACCGACACCCTGGATATAATAATGTCCGAGCGTTCGCATTATCAGATACATCGTGATGCCAACCAGTAGCATGCCCAGTGCATGGCGGATGTAGTAATTGTCGGACAAGCGCTCGAACCAATCCTCGAACAGGTAGATAGAGCGCGTGTAGACCACTGCCATCACACCGATAATCAGACCGAGGGCCGCATAGACCAGAAAGTTGAGTGCAGACAAGTGAGTCGGTATTTCGAGCGTCAGCGGCGGGATGATGAATGAAGCGGCATCTCCGAAGTACAGAAAACCGATATAGCTGGCCGTTGCGGTTGCGATCATGACGGGCACCAGCGTACGGGCGCTGATTTCCACCATCATGATTTCAACAGCGAACAAAACGCCGCCGATGGGTGTGTTGAAGGTGGCGGCGATACCGCTGCCGGCGCCAGCCGCAATCAACGTATTACGTTGCCATAACGGGAGATGCATCCATTGCGCCATGACCGAGCCAAACGTCGCGCCGATTTGTATAATCGGACCTTCGCGACCGACTGAACCGCCTGAGCCGATGGAAAGCGATGAGGCCAGCGTCTTGATAAGAGCCACTTTGGGCCGAATGAAACCCCTATTAAAATTGATGGCATCTATCACTTCAGGTACGCCATGCCCCTTGGCCTCTGGCGCAAACGTTTTGACCAGATACGCCACCACCATCGCCCCGACGACCGGTACCGCTATGACGGCAACACCCCAACTGCTCTCCGCTGTATGGAGCAAGGTGTTGTAATCAAAGTCCCAGCGACCAAAGAACAGTAAATTGTGGAACAGGGAAATGAGCAAGCGGAAGGCAATCGCGCCCAGACCGGCAATAATCCCCACCGACAGGGCGTAGGCAATCATTGGCATGATAACACTTCCATAACAGGTTTCCGATCATCGATATATAGCATCATTAAATTCTCAGTGGGCCAACCTGCCGGTCGACCATATCGTTATTTTCCGTACCCTGTTCGATCCGGATAACAGGGCCAAGTACTGTGCTTTTCAATGCTCAACGGGTATGAACAAACACCGGACCGACAACGGGTAACGGCCGGTACACCCCGGACAGGCTCAGAAGACCACAGGGGGATCAGCATGGAGGTTGCCAATAGCGCGGCGACAGTAACACTAGGCAGGGTACGCCGCAAGGCTGAGCCTTTTCCAATATGAAATGCGTCTGAAATCATAACAGGTCTGTTTAGCATAG
>CAZDWG010000265.1:0-2120 GCA_964509005.1 uncultured Zetaproteobacteria bacterium | reverse complement strand
AAAGTGAAAGCGGAAGACATAGTGGAACAACTGGCTCGGGAAGTAGAACAACGGGCCGCCGAATTACGCCAGCGGAAAAATTCGTAGGGGCGGATGCATGGGTAAACAGTTACGCACAATTCGCGGTATTCACGATGGTTTAACGGCTGAAGTACAACGCTGGCAACATATTGAGCAAACGGCACGGGATGTATTCAAACGTCACGCATTTTCCGAAGTGCGCCTGCCCGTGCTGGAGCCTGCGGCATTGTTTGTCCGTTCCATCGGTGAGGAAACCGATATTGTTTCCAAGGAAATGTACCATTTTGAGGATCAGGGCGGTGACGATATTTGCCTGCGCCCGGAGGGGACGGCGGGCGCGGTGCGCGCATACCTGCAGGCAGGATTGACCCGGTCGGGCTCGCAACGCTGGTATTATACCGGCCCCATGTTCCGCCGCGAACGCCCGCAAAAAGGGCGTTTACGTCAGTTCCAGCAGATTGGCGCGGAATGGCTTAATGTTCAGGGACCATTGGAAGATGCGGAACTGTTAGCTATGGCGCATACCTTTTTGTCCGCACTGAACATCACGTCATTGCGCCTGGAAATCAATTCGCTCGGCTGCCCCGTTTGCCGACCAGCTTACCGCGATAAGCTGGTGGCATATCTCGGAGCGCATGCAGGCCATCTCTGCGAGACCTGCAACACCCGCATCGAGAGAAACCCGTTGCGGGTGCTCGACTGCAAGATCGAAAGCTGTCGGGTACAGCTTGTGGATGCCCCCGAAATGGCCAGTCATCTGTGTCATGATTGCGAAACGCATTTTTTCGGCCTCAGGCAGGCGCTGGATACGCTGCATATCCCCTGCGATGTTAATCCCCGCATTGTGCGCGGACTGGACTATTACAACCGCACGGCCTTCGAGATCGTTACCGATCAGCTTGGCGCGCAGGGAACCGTACTTGCCGGTGGTCGTTATGACGGGCTGGTGGAGGAATTGGGAGGTCCGGCAACGCCTGCCGTAGGTTTTGCCCTGGGACTGGAACGGCTTGCCATGTTATTGCCTGAATTAAAGACAGAGTACCCGGATATAGGCGTCGTTATGCTCGGCGATTCGGTGTGTGATTATGCACTGAATGTGGTAGCGGAACTGCGGGCAGCGGGGTGCTCGGTGGTGCATTGCGGGGGTGGCGGCGCCAAACGCCAGTTCAGAACGGCAGATCGTGAGCATGTCCGATTTGTCGTCACAATAGGTGAAGATGAAGTGGCTAGCGGAAAAGTGACCCTTAAGGATATGCATGATGGTAGCCAGAAAAGTTTCTTTGCCAAAGAGGTCGTTGACCTTGTCCGACAACATTTATGAATAATCCAGGCTAGGCCTGTAGATAATCAAATATGGGGAATATCAAGGATACATTCCGCCCCCTTATTGAGGCATTGCGCGACCTTTCTCCGATTGTTCTGGTCATTGCCTTTTTCCAGATATTTGTCTTGCGACAGCCGATTCCGGATTTGGTCGGCATGATCGAGGGCTTGCTGTTTGTTCTGCTGGGATTGGCCCTGTTTGTCAGGGGGCTGGAAATCGGCATGTTTCCCCTGGGGGAGGCCATGGCGCACAATTTCGCCAAAAAAGGCAGCCTTCCATGGCTGATATTGTTTGCTTTCCTGCTCGGTTTCGGCACCACCATCGCGGAACCCGCGCTGATTGCCATTGCCGACAAAGCATCCAACGTTGCCGCGCAAGGTGGATTCATCGCCGGTACGGAGCAGGACATGGCAAGGTATGCACTGGGCCTGCGTCTTACCGTTGCCTTCTCGGTGGGTATCGCCATCGTGATTGGCGTCGTACGCATCCTTCTCGGCTGGCCACTGCCATGGTTTATTATCGGCGGCTATCTCCTCGTTGTGGGCATGACCGCTATTGCGCCGCGGGAAATTATTGGTATCGCATACGATTCCGGTGGCGTTACCACTTCGACCATCACCGTACCGCTGGTAACCGCGCTAGGCGTAGGGCTCGCCTCCTCCATCCAGGGGCGTAATCCGCTACTGGACGGTTTCGGCCTGATTGCTTTTGCATCATTGCTGCCTATCGTGTTCGTCATGGCTTTTGGTATCTTCTGGATGGCGCAATGATGATG
>CAZDWG010000264.1:0-2123 GCA_964509005.1 uncultured Zetaproteobacteria bacterium | reverse complement strand
TGTTAATTTATATAATTATTTTAATGCGATTGACCTGGCCATAGCGGAGCTATGCCTTGCAGTCTTTGCCTTGAACTCATCCGCCTCTCGCCAAATACGATTCCCGGGCATACGTCAGTTCTTCGACTTGTCCACAATTCTTGACTGGCCAATCCAGCTCATCATCGAACGCAGTTGCTCGCCCACTTGCTCGATTTGATGTTCGGAGGCCAAACGGCGTTTGGCGTTCATGGAAATTTTGCCGGAATTGCACTCCTCCACGAATTCACGGGCAAACTCGCCGGACTGAATTTCCTTCAATATACGCTTCATTTCCGCCTTGGTTTCTTCATTCACCACGCGCGGACCACGGGTCAGATCACCGTATTCCGCCGTATTGGAGATGGAGTAACGCATATTGGCGATGCCACCCTCATAAATCAGATCCACGATTAGCTTTACTTCATGCAGACACTCGAAATAGGCCATTTCCGGCGGATAACCGGCCTCCGTCAGCGTCTCGAAACCGGCTGTAATCAATGCGGTCAAACCACCGCAAAGTACGGCCTGTTCGCCGAACAGGTCTGTTTCGCATTCGTCGCGGAAGGTGGTTTCAATCACGCCAGCGCGGGTGCCGCCATTGGCCTTCGCATAGGAAAGCGCCAACGCCTGGGCATGGCCGGAGGCATCCTGGTCCACGGCAATCAGGCTGGGTACGCCACCGCCTTCGGTAAAGGTACGGCGCACCAAATGTCCCGGCCCCTTGGGCGCAATCATAATCACATCCAGATCATCGCGCGGTTTGATGGTGGCAAAATGGATGTTAAAGCCATGCGCAAAGGCCAGTGCCGCACCTTTCCTGATGTTCGGCTCAATAGCCTCGCGGTACACCTGTGCCTGATTCTCGTCCGGCAACAATACCATGACGACGTCGGCGCCTTTCACGGCGTCAGCGATTTCGGTCACTTTTAATCCGGCATGCTCCGCCTTGGCGCAGGATGAGGAACCCTTGCGCAAGCCCACGGTAACATCCACACCGGACTCGTTAAGGTTCAGAGCGTGGGCATGTCCTTGAGAACCATACCCCAGAATACTTACTTTTTTACCCTGAACGATTGAAAGATCGGCATCGTCATCATAATAAACCGTCATTGCCATGGTTTGCTCTCCTGTATCATTGAATCTGTATTTCATAAATGCAAAGGATGCGCAGCATAATGGTTTTTTTGGAGGACTTCATCCCTTTGTTGGCTGGCCACCCGGTTATTGCCGAAAAGATGGGGTGGCGATATGTTGTCTGCCATGTTGATGATGATTTCTCCGGCCAAGAAACTGGATATTGAAACGCCAGCGCCGGTTTCCGCATGTACCACACCAGAATTTTTGGACGCTTCACGGCAATTGGCGAATCGCTTGCGGATGATGTCTGCCGAAGAGCTTGGTCGGCTGATGAAGATCAGCCCCAATCTTTCCGCGCTGAACGCTCGGCGCTACCGCTACTGGCATACACCGTTTACGCCGGAAAATGCCAAACAGGCGCTGTTCGCATTCCGGGGAGATGTGTATGCAGCACTGGACGCGGACAGCCTGAGCGAAGCGGATGTGCAATTCGCGCAGGATCACCTGCGTATTCTTTCGGGACTGTACGGGTTGTTGCGGCCACTGGATTTGATGCAGGCCTACCGCCTGGAGATGGGAACGCATCTGCCCAACGCGCGCGGCAGGGATTTGTATGCATTCTGGGGCGGCGCCATCACCGACGCATTGAATCAGGCCATGTCAGAACAGGGCGAGTCTGTATTGATTAATCTGGCATCCAACGAATATGCAAAAGCGGTGCGGCCTTCGCATCTGTCCGGACGCATAATTCATGTGCAGTTCAGAGAGCAAAGGGACGACGGCTATAAAATTATCGGTATCCATGCAAAAAAGGCGCGTGGCCTGATGAGCCGCTTTGTCATCAAAAACCGCATTGATATACCTGAAGGCATCAAACAGTTTGACCAGGCCGGTTACCGTTACCGGCCTGACATGTCCTCGGTATCCGAATGGGTCTTCGCAAGATAACTCATTTAGCCTGCATTATTTGTGAATAATGCAGGCGTGCGTCCTGAAAGCTGTGCGCTTTCCAAACTGGTGAAAGG
>CAZDWG010000263.1:0-2126 GCA_964509005.1 uncultured Zetaproteobacteria bacterium | reverse complement strand
GTTGTAAAAGAGAGTTAACCACAAACTATGCAAAGTTAGGCAAGGCTTTCTACAGGAATTTCCTTTGCGTAACTGTAACTACTCAGCACCCCTATGGATTGGCTGTCATTGCGAGGAGGAACGACGAAGCAATCTCGTATTTCCACGAAATTCAAGATTGCCGCAGTCGCTTTCGCTCCTTCGCAATGACAAAACGATGGGTGCTGAGTAGTTACGCGTAACTTTGCGTACTTTGCGGTGGAAAATTAAAATATACCGGCAATAAAATCGGTAAGGAGTAAGATGTGAGTGAAATTGTAACAGTTTATGGGCGTGAAATTTTTGATTCGCGGGGTAATCCGACGGTGGAAGTGGATGTCACGTTGGCTTCCGGCGCCTTCGGGCGTGCCGGGGTGCCCAGTGGCGCCTCGACCGGCACGCGCGAAGCGGTGGAATTGCGCGATGGTGGAGATCGTCTGAGTGGTAAAGGCGTGCATAAGGCCCTGTCCCATGTCAACGGCGAACTTTTTGGTGTAGTGAAGGGTATGGAGGCATCGGACCAGGTCCGTCTGGACCGAGCCATGATCGAATTGGATGGCACACCCAATAAGGGCAGACTGGGCGCGAATGCGATTCTCGGCATTTCCATGGCGGCAGCCAAGGCACAGGCTGCTGAAGAGAAAAAATCGCTGTTTCGCTATCTTGGCGGCGATGATGCAAATCTGTTGCCCGTACCGTGCATGAATGTGCTGAACGGTGGCGTGCATGCGGATAATAACGTCGATTTTCAGGAATATATGATTGTTCCTGCGGGTGCGGAACGTTTTTCCCAGGCACTCGAAATGGGTGCGGAGGTATTTCACGCGCTAAAATCCGTACTCAAGGGAAAGGGTTACAATACATCGGTAGGAGATGAAGGGGGATTTGCTCCATCATTACCATCCAATGTGGCGGCGCTGGACGCTATCCTGGAAGCTGTTGAGGAAACGGGCCTGAAGGCGGGTAGCGATGTGTTCATCGGTCTTGACCCCGCATCCTCCGAGTTTTATACCGATGGTATCTACGACCTGAAGGGTGAAGGAAAAAAGCTGGATTCCGAGGGTATGATCGATTTTCTAAGTGCGTGGGTTGAACAATATCCGATTATTTTCATTGAGGATGGTTTGGCCGAGAATGACTGGGATGGCTGGAAGCAGATGACGGACCGCATGGGTGGTGGAATGGAACTGGTGGGAGACGATATTTTTGTAACCAACCCGGCAATTCTGCAAGAAGGCATCGACAAGGGCGTGGCCAATGCGCTGCTGGTGAAGGTGAATCAGATCGGTACGCTGACCGAAACGCGCGAAGCCGTCGATATGGCTATGAAAGCCGGTTACCGTTGCCTGATGTCGCACCGTTCAGGTGAGACTGAGGATACCACGATTGCTGATCTGGTCGTAGCTTTGGGGTGTGGTCAGATCAAGTCTGGATCAGCGTCACGTTCAGATCGTCTGGCCAAGTACAATCAGCTCTTGCGCATTGAGGAAGAGCTTGGCAGCCAGGCCAGGTATGCCGGACGCGATATTTTTTCCAGGGGGTAGCCCTGTCCTTTACACACAAGTCGCGCCACAGCGAGTCGCCCGGTGGTCATATGCAGGACGCGCTCTTGAAGCAATGGTGGTTCCATTGCAAGAGGGCGCAACGCAGCAGATGGCCGCCGGGCGGCTCGCCCGAAGGGAACCCTTGCACACGGGCCATACTGGCGTTGCGGCGCTTGCCAATGGAATAACCATTATCTGCGCCCCGCGCCTTGGTCTGACCCATGTGCAAGGGTTCTGTGACGTGACTTGTGTGTAAAGGGCAGGGCTAGAGTCTGAAAAAAGGCGCGCACTGGCTCGTTTGGGGGCTGGCCTGTTTTCTGATCGCATGGATGATGTGGGGTCTGATATGGTCCGACCATGGTTACCTCGTTTACCATAAGGAAGAGCAGCGCGTTAAAACGCTGAAGGCTGAAACGGCCAGACTACGGCAGCAAAAGGGAAAACTGACGAGAGAGGTGTTGCATTTACGGCATGACCCCAAGGTTATTGAGAAATATGTGCATCGGGAACTGGGCTATGTGCACCCGGATGAATTCATGGTGATTGTGCCAAAAGCATCAGGGG
>CAZDWG010000262.1:0-2134 GCA_964509005.1 uncultured Zetaproteobacteria bacterium | reverse complement strand
ATATCCTTGATGGCACGCCGGGCTTGCGTAACATGGCTGGAAGTAAGGGTTTTATCGAACGCGATCAGGACAGGCCGCAAACCAGATTCGAGCAACGCGGTATCAGGGAAGGGCGTGAGAGCCAGTTTTTACACTACATAAAGGAGGGTAGATGAGTCTTAGAAGCAACCGCGAAAACCTGGTTATGACTGCTGTACAGGGAGGCGTAGCTCCGGCGCATCAATGGGCTCCTTTTGAAGTAGGAGCTGCTGGAGAGATCATCGCCTGGCCTTCAACAGGCGGTATTACCTACAACGTCAAGGTCGGAGATTCGGTATTCGCCTGGGCGGGAGAGCATATTGAGCCGGGTGTATCGGCCACGTTCACGCACAAGAACCGAAAATGCGAGGCGGGATTCCAGTTTTTATCCTGTTGCGGTAACGAAGTGCGCATCATTTCCGGTGAGGCCAAAGGCAATACCGGGCACGTATTGGGACATCATGGTGGCGTGGAGCACCTGATGCTCCAGTTCTCCGATGAAACGCTGGATAAGCTGACATGCGACGATAAATTCCTGGTCAGGGGTTTTGGCCAGGGGCTTCAACTCGTCGATCATCATGACGTGCATATCTACAATCTGGATCCCGATGTGCTGGAGGCATGGGGACTGTCCGAGCGGAAGGATGGGGTTATTGAGGTGCCGGTGCACGTGATCGTGCCAGGCCATGCCATGGGATCCGGTATTGGGGCGCTATCCGTGACGACGGGAGATTACGATATTCTGTGCCATGATGAAACGACGGTAAAAGAATATAGCCTGGACAAACTTCGCTTTGGAGATTTCGTCGCGGTATTGGATCATGATAACCGCTATGGAAGGACGTACCGCAAAGGGGCGATGACTATTGGCGTGGTCATTCATTCCGATTCACCGTTGGCCGGGCATGGGCCGGGTATGATGACATTGATGAGCGCATGCACTGGCAAGCTGGCGCCTGTACTCCGGGACGATGCGAATGTTGGCGCGATTTTGGGTATGGGGCGTTTTGCATAGTCTGTGGGATAAACGGTGAGCCACCCGAAAAATTATCCCGAGGATGCGCCGTTGCGTGTGGCATGTATCCAGATGTCTTCGGGCGATCATGTGCACATCAACCTTGTACGGGCAGGCGAATTGTTGCAGGAAGCGGCGGAACAGGGTGCGGGGCTGGCGTTGTTGCCGGAAAATTTCGCTTTCATGAGCACAAATGATGATGCCAGACAGGCAGTTGCCGAACCGGAGTCAACCTCCCGCGTACTTGATTTCCTGTCCAGACGTGCACGCGAATACGGAATGGCCGTGATCGGAGGCAGCGTGCCTTTGATTCACCAGGATTCCAGCAAGATTCGCAATGCCTGTCCGGTATTTTCTTGCCGAGGCGACCTCCTTGGCATGTATGATAAAATTCATCTGTTTGACGTGAATCTGGAACACGAGAGGGAACACGAGAGTTACCAGGAATCCGATACCATCGTAGCCGGGGATACGCCCGTCCAGGTTAGAGTGAAAGATTATGATATTGGGCTATCTATATGTTATGACATTCGTTTTCCAGAATTATATCGATCTTATGCCGATGGTAAATGTCATGTATTGACGGTTCCCGCGGCATTTACCGTACCGACCGGCATGGCCCACTGGGAAACCCTGCTGCGTGCGCGGGCCATTGAGAATCAAGCCTACGTGCTGGCGGCAGGGCAGTGGGGCGAGCACCCCGGTGGGCGCAAGACATGGGGCCACTCAATGATGATTGATCCATGGGGCGATATTATGGCGAGGCTGGACGATGGAGAGGGGGTGATTGTCGGGGATCTGGATATGAAATTTTTACGGCGAGTGCGGCGCTCACTACCCGCACTGCAACATCGTCGATTATGAGGTAGCCCGGACGTGTGGGAATTGAAATCAGCGTCATGCGTGATCATCACGGCGATTCATGAATAGGACACTGGAGCAATGAACACACCCTCGCATCTGATCATGAATTTATTGCTGATGGAAGGCGTAGCGGAGAAGCCACCCGTATCGGCCATAGCCCTGGGTTCGGTACTGCCTGATTTCCCCATTTGGCTGTTTTATCTGTATGCCCGTCTGGTTCGACGCTTGCCTCAGCGC
>CAZDWG010000261.1:0-2134 GCA_964509005.1 uncultured Zetaproteobacteria bacterium | reverse complement strand
GGGCCTTTGTTCGCAACGGATTCTTGCGAGGAAGGACGTAGCTGCGGTTACGGACGCCCGAGCAAGGATTCGTTGCGGGCGAAGGAACAAGCAAGGTCGCGGCAGAATTTATGAATAATCCAGGCTAGGCGCGCCACTTTTAGCTGAGATGAAGACTCGGTGAGGATATAAAATATGAACAGGATTTTTCTCAGGCTATGTACCCTTGCGCTTTTAGTAATATTCGCGCTACCGGCACATGCCGGAAACATGGTTCATCCAAACTGGCAGCGGCCTTCCGACAGCGCGTTAAAAAAGACACTTACACCACTGCAATACTCGGTCGTGCGGGAAAACGGCACTGAACGTCCATTCCACAATACATACTGGGATAACAAACGGGCTGGAATCTACGTCGATATTGTCTCCGGCGAACCCCTGTTTTCTTCTGCCGACAAATTCAAATCGGGAACTGGCTGGCCGAGCTTCGATCATCCGTTGGTATCCGCTAACATTATCGAAAAGCATGATACGCACTTCTTCATGGTACGTACGGAACTGAGAAGCAAACATGCCGATTCACATCTGGGCCATGTGTTTGACGACGGGCCTCCGCCTACGGGCTTACGCTATTGCATTAATTCCGCCGCACTCCGCTTTGTCCCGGCGTCATCCCTGAAAAAAGAAGGTTATGGACAATTCTCCCCCCTGTTTGATAACCAGGATTCACCTCACCATTGATATCCGCCAACGGGTCAGTGCTTGATCTGGCTCAGACAATCCAGGGCGGCCAGCTTGTAACATTCGGCCAACGTCGGATAATTGAAGACATTACGCACCAGATCAGTCACCGTACCGTTCAGATTCATCACCAGTTGGCCGATATGGATGAGTTCGCTGGCGGATTCGCCTACGATATGTACGCCAAGAATTTTGCGCGAATGGCGTTCCATATTGAGCTTGAGCATGCCGGTTTCATCCCCAATAATCTGGCCGCGGGCGCTGTCACTAAACTTGCCGCGACCAGCCACATAGTCCGCGCCTTCCGCCTGTAGCTCCTTCTCGGTTTTTCCAACATACGACACTTCAGGGATTGTGTAAATGGCTCTGGGCATATTGCAAGCCATTTCAGGCGTTTTTTCATCGAAGGCATGCATGACGGCCATGCGTCCCTGTTCCATACCCGTCGCCGCCAGCGAAGGACGACCGATCAGATCACCCACGGCGTAGATATGTGGCACATTGGTCTGAAAATAGTCATTGACCTTGATCCAGCCATCCGCCACACGAATACCGGCTCGTTCCAGACACAAGTGGTTGGCGTTCGGTTCCCGGCCCTGTGCATAAAGCAGCGCATCGGATATAATAACCTCACCGTTTTCCAGTTGTGCATAAACACGTCCATCCTCCCTGCGGATGACCGCCACATGATGATTTAAACGGAACATAACGCCCATGGACAGCATCGCATCCGTCAATGCGGATACCACGTCTTCGCTGAGGTACGAAAGCACTTGGTCGTGGGAATCCACCATGGATATTTCCACACCGAGGGCAGCGAACATACAGGTAAATTCACAGGCAATGACGCCACCTCCGACTACGGTCATTGACCTTGGAAGATGGCGCAGTTTGAGAACAGAGGTCGAATCCAGTACGGTTTTCTTGTCAAACGGAACATCGGAAGGCCGCCGCGGGCGTGAGCCCGTAGCCAAAATGACTGCGGCGGCACGCAAAGTGCGCTCCTCACCATTCGAGGTGATAACGTGCAACGTATGTTCATCGGTAAAGGATGCCTCACCGGGGATAAGGGCTACGCCACTACGCATCAAACGATTCAAAATAACCGATTCCTGCTGGGCGATAACCATTTCCTTGTGCCGGATCGTTTCAGCCAACAATCCATGCTGATGCAACATTTCACCGGAAAACGCACCCCGCATGCCACGTTGACCGGCGCGCGATGCCAGATACGCGACTTCGCGCAATGCCTTACTGGGGATGGTTCCCGTTTGTAGTCCGGCGCCACCAATTCTTGGTTTACGCTCAATGATACCGGCCCGTTTCCCCATACGCGCCGCATGCAGCGCG
The DNA here is from genome assembly GCA_964509005.1 of uncultured Zetaproteobacteria bacterium. Taxonomy (GTDB): domain Bacteria; phylum Pseudomonadota; class Zetaproteobacteria; order Mariprofundales; family Mariprofundaceae; genus JAUZQZ01. The sequence continues at coordinate 64 of CAZDWG010000261.1, read as the reverse complement.
GCATGTTGGCCCGCAGGACCGGAACCGACAATAAGTAGATCGAAATCCGTGTTATGCATGTATA
>CAZDWG010000260.1:0-2155 GCA_964509005.1 uncultured Zetaproteobacteria bacterium | reverse complement strand
CGACCGACGAGGGATTCGGTGCGAACAAAGGAACAAGCAAGGGCATGGCAGTATTCGTGAATAGTCCAGGCTAGGGTAATAAAGAGTATCATACTCTCGACTCATATGTCATCACCTTCACGAAAACAGAAGGGATCAAGGAGGTTCACATGTCCAAACATCTGGCATTCAATACGGAAACCACTTACGGGACCCGATAGGATACCTGCCGGAGCGGTGCGCGTGCGTGTGATCACTTAGCGGAGAATGTTCATACGAAACGTTTGTGAATCATTCTCGTTGAGGATAACATCAAGGTATGGATCATCAGGATATACGCCGCGTCATGTTGCTGGATACCACTTTGCGCGATGGGGGTCAGACGGCGGGAATCAGCTTTTCCGCTGAGGATAAATACCGCATCGCGGAACGCATGGCTGAATTTGGCATGGACTATATCGAGGGCGGCTGGCCTGGCGCCAGCCCCAAGGATGACCGTTTCTTTGATCTGGTCCGCCATCGACAATGGCCAGCATCCCGCCTTGTGGCCTTCGGCTCTACGGCCCGTCCAGGCGGTCTACCCAGCCGCGATACGGGGTTAAAGAAAATGATCGCATCCGGTGCGGACGTAGCCTGTATTTTCGGTAAGGCATGGGATTTGCACGTTAAAAAAGCGCTGGATATTTCGCTACGAGATAACCTGAAACTGGTACATGACTCCATTCGTTACCTGAAACGGCACTTCCCCGAGGTGCTGTTTGATGCCGAGCACTTTTTTGATGGCTATCAAGCAGACCCGGAATATGCCATACAGGTGCTCGCGGTTGCAGTGGATGCGGGCGCGGACGCACTGGTGCTGTGTGACACCAATGGCGGTAACCTGCCGTCCACCATTGGCATGGTTGTCAGGGATATAGTGGTCCGCTTTCCAAATGCCGTGGTGGGCATCCATGCACATAATGACAGCGAACTGGCCGTTGCCAACTCGCTGGCCGCAGTGGAAAGCGGGGCCAGGCATGTGCAGGGCACTATCAATGGCATCGGTGAACGTTGCGGCAATGCAAACTTGATTTCTATTATTCCCAACCTGGTATTGAAGACAGACATAGATTGCGGTATCGGGCAGGAACAGCTTGCAGGATTAAAAGCACTATCGGATTTTGTGAACGAGATGGCCAATCGCCTGCCATGGCGGCACCAGCCTTTTGTTGGCCAGAATGCTTTTGCCCACAAAGGCGGCGTGCATGTTTCGGCCGTGCGCAAGCTGTCCCGCCTGTATGAGCATCTGCCACCGGAAACCGTGGGCAACCGGCAGCGCATCACGGTGTCTGACCAGGCCGGACGCAGCAACGTGTTGGCGATGGCGGCCAAGGCCGGATTCGGTGTGAGACTGGACGAAAAAGATCCGGCTGTCGTGGAACTCGTTCAGCAGATCAAGACACTGGAAGACCACGGATTCGCTTTCGAGGGTGCGGAGGCGTCATTTCATTTGATGTTGTTGAAAACCAAGAAAAAATTTCGCCACTTTTTTGACTTGAAGGGATTTCGTGTCATTGATGAGAAGCGAAAGCATGATGAAACACCACGGGCCGAGGCAACGGTGATGGTGCGCGTCGGTGAAAAAATAGCGCACACGGCCAGTATGGGGAACGGCCCGGTGAATGCTATGGACCGGGCGCTCAGAGCAGCGCTCAGAGATTTTTATCCGACCTTGAAGGAACTGCGGCTCATTGACTATAAAGTGCGCGTGCTGACCACGCAAAGAGCAACCGAAGCCGGTGTGCGCGTACTGATTGAGTCTACCGATGGCCGACGTAAATGGGGTACGGTTGGCGTTTCCACGAATATTATTGATGCAAGTTATCAGGCGCTGGTGGATGCAATCGAGTACAAATTATTGCTGGACGGAGTCTCGCCACCCTGAGTCTGACCCGTGTGCAAGGGTTCTGTGACATGATTTATGGGTAAAGGGCAGGCACTCAGGGTGGTGAAAGTGAACGTCGGCCGCGCTCCCGATTCGGTTTAACCTAGATCCTGCAAGTGGTCGTGCATGCAGAGTGTAAGACATGGGTTTATATAGCGTATTGAAAAAACATGTTGTCACCTTATTGGTGATGAATGTTTTTTTCGATATGCTAGATAAATCAAGGGGTTGCGCTATGTGTGTGCGAACACT
>CAZDWG010000259.1:0-2158 GCA_964509005.1 uncultured Zetaproteobacteria bacterium | reverse complement strand
TAAGCCAATTCCTCCTTCAGGGCAAACTTGCCCTGTGAACTGCTGATACCCTTGACTGTTTTACTGGAGAGAGTGGTGATGACCAGGTCCATGATCGGGGCGGTGAAGGATACGATGGCGGCCTGATCGCTTTTCCCCTCCACGGCCAGCTTGATCTTGATATGCAAATAACGATTCTCCCCCGCATCCGCCAAATTAACGGTGATACCCTTCAAGGGTACGATGATGGTCGGTAATTTCAATTTTATGGCCGCCCTGGTTGGCGGCGGTTTCTGTCCCCCGGCCAGAGACACATGCCCGGTCTTGAGTTTCCAGGCAATAAAGCCGCCAAGGCCCAGCACCGCGATCAGTAGCACGATAATGATGATTTGCAGCAATTTGCCGGAAGATGACGACTTGCTTTTCTCCTCTTTATCCTGGTCGTTATTCGGTTCTCTGTCCGCCATGTTTATGCTCTCCTTTGTTGTATCACTGGGACCCCGGCTGGAAAAGTACGATATCCACATGCCGGGCAGCGCCGGAAGACGGAAGAGCCGCTGTCTTTCGACCGCTGACCCCCGATCCCTGACCCCTGACCCCTGGCCCATATCCGGCCAGGGAGAGCCGCCCCGGGTTGACGCCTCCCGCTTCAAGCGCATGCAAGACGGATGCCGCTCTGGCCAACGACAAACTCCAGGTATCCGGGAACGGTCCATGTCGTAACACTTCCGAGCGATCCGCATACCCTTCAACCCGTATGGCACCGGGAGATACGGCCAGCATGCGCGCCAGTTGTTTCATGGCCCTGACATGTTTGGGATCAAGATCGGCGCGCCCAGGTGCGAAAAGCGTTGCATTGTTGATACGCAGAATAAGCCGGTCTCGCAACACCAGTGTTTTGACTTTGTGACTAAGCACGCTGTGTTTGAATACGGACATGGAATGCTGCCGCAGCGCCAGCATCATCTCCCGCGGGCTAAGTTTTGCACTCACGCTTTGTTCGATGACTGGTGCTACGAGCGCATCCGTTCCTGCTCCGGCATTCAGCAACAGCAGGGCCTTATTGAACTCGCTTGATATATTTTTCAGTTTTGTCTGGTCCAGCGTGGACATGGATATCATCAGTACGAAGAACGTTAACATCAGACTCATCAAGTCTGAAAAAGTGACCATCCAGCCATCGGTATCCTGAAGCACCTCGGGTTCCAATTTGCGTTTGCGCGCCATCAGCGCCCCGTTGACGGCGCTACCGCATGGCGTGGCGCGGGGGTGAGGCCTGGGGATGTACGACCACGACCGCGGCCAGCGACGACCGGACGAAATTTAATGATGATTTCCACCCGGCGCGAATCATTGCTCCCCTTCCCATGCAACGGATGATTGCTGCCCATACCGGCGGCACTCATGCGCGGCCCCGGGACGCCGCGCGCCAGCAGCGCCCGCAACACGCTCATGGCCCGGGCAGCGGAAAGTTCCCAGTTCGAGGGGTACAGGGAGCCGCGCGCAGGCGTTTCATCGGTAAAACCCTCGATGCGAACCTGCATGATTTCGGGGCGTGAAAGGATGTTGGCCAGAGGCTTCATCAGCATCTTCGCCTGATGCGTCAAAGCGGTTCCTCCAGGTGCGAAGAGGATGCGTTCGTCCATACGTACGCGAACACTGCCATCGGCCAGGGGCAACACATGAATCGCGTGGCCCAGGCCAAGTTCTTTGGCGGTCTTCGTCAATTCCCTGGCGGTTCGCACAGGCATTTTGCCACCCCGGAGGATAGCCCTGGCGGGCACGAATGGCCCGTGGCCGGGGCTTATGTTGGCGCCTCCGGACAGAATGCCGAAGGTTCCGGCGATGGAACCCATCGCCGCCAGGCGTTTTTCCTTGGTGATGACGGCCATGGAAGAGAGCAGGATGAAAAAGGCCAGCATCTGCATCATCAGCGACAGCATCAGAATGACTGAAGCATCCTTTTCGGGAGGGACGGGATCCGGCTTTCTTTCGCGTTGGGCCATGGCTTACTCAAGCGTTGGCTTGCGCCGGTTGGGTGGGAGAAAGGCCAGTAATTTTGCCTCCAGGCTGCGTGGATTCTCTCCGGTCACCAGCGACTTGATACCGGTCACAATGACTTCGTACAGGAGTTGCTCATCCTTGCTGCGTGTTCTCAGTTTGGAGGCCATCGGTATGG
>CAZDWG010000258.1:0-2163 GCA_964509005.1 uncultured Zetaproteobacteria bacterium | reverse complement strand
GCTCAACAGCATTCGCCCGGCGCAGGGCGCGCGCCAGCGAACCGCCGATCAGGCCGACACCGATGATGGTCAGATGCTTCATGCGGGTCCGTATCACTGGATATACCTCATCATTTCATGCATTGCCGCCATGAACCGCGTATTTTCTTCCGCCGTTCCCACCGTAATGCGCAGGTATTCAGGCATGCCATACGGCGCCAGCGGGCGAGGGATGATGCCCTTATTTTCGAGTATCCGCAAAATATCCGCGCTGCGCGGATGCCTGAGTAATACAAAGTTGCCGTACGATTCGCCGCCTAATAGCTGATGTTCAGCCAGAAAATCTTCCAGTTTTGATCGTTCATCCAGCGTGATGTTTACCTTGTCCAGCACCCAATCCGTATCATCAAGCGCTGCCATGGCCGCTTTTTGCGCTATCAGATTGACATTGAACGGTTCCCGGAAACGGTTGGCGAGTGCGATAATATCCGCGTTTCCCAAACCGTAGCCCACGCGCAATCCCGCCAGGCCGTATGCTTTGGAGAATGTCCGGCAGATGAGTAGCCCGGGGTGGAAAAGCCGTCCGATGGAATCGCCAATGATGGCCGACGTGTATTCGTAATAGGCCTCGTCGAGTATGACAACGATATTACGCGGCAGTTGATCGAGAAATGTCTGAATGGCATCCGGTTCATCCAGCGTGCCGGTAGGATTGTTGGGATTGGCCATACAGATCACACGGGTCCGGTCTGTTACGGCCCGCGCCATGGCCTTCAGGTCGTGTGAAAGACCGTCGGCCTCCGGAACAGCGATGCCGGTTGCGCCTGCCGCAACTGTCGCCAGCGCATACACCATAAAGCCATGCTCGGAATACACCACCTCATTCCCATGGCTGGCAAAGGTGCGGATGATCATTTCCAGTACTTCATTGGAGCCGTTACCGAGCAGGATGTTTTCTGGCCTGACGCGATGTTTTTCGGCCAGCGCCGTTTTTAGTTCTCCCGCATGGGCATCGGGATAGCGATGTACGTTACCGGCATATCTGCGAATGGCTTCAACTGCTTTGGGAGCGGGACCATAGGGGTTTTCATTGGAGGCCAGCTTAATGGCAGAAGCCAGACCTTTTTCTTCCAGCAGTTGCTCTACGGACTTGCCCGGAATATAGGGATGCAGATGCGCGCATTGCTGCACGGCGCGCCGGGACCAGTTAATATCTGTCAATTCGGTTTTCCACTCCTGGATCAATTAAGGTCGCCTACTTTAGCAGACCCGCAAGAATATACAGCTACCGCCGTCAACAATATTGGTGTTTTTCAGCCGGAATTTATTTATGGGTATAATCATAGTTGCGGCTAACCGAGTGCTAACCACAGTTTATTTTTTGTTTGCCATGGAAACATTAAGCGACATCAGTTGTCGCTCCATGCCGTAATATCTCCCCCCTGACAGATATTTGATTACAGGAGGCCACCATGGCAGTACGACGGAAAAGAAGTGGGGAACAACATGAAGGCGAAAGGTTGTCATGTTGCAGTTATGGATGGATTGAATGATGTATCATGTCAACCAGAATATCGTCCGGTGGCATGACGTTCACATCATGGTTTAACGGGTATGCCGTATCAACTGGCGCAACGATATAACGATAATCAGGTTGTAATTCATCCAAGGCACTCCAATTGCCTCTACTCAGTTTGGGTGTTGTTGATGCCTTAATTTCAATTGCAACTGTCCTGCCTGATTTTTCCAGCACCAGGTCAAGCTCAGCACCGCCGGACGTGCGATAGAAGCTTGCCTGCCAGCGAGGCAACTGCGCCAACAGATGTTCAATGATAAAACCTTCATACGATGCGCCATACACAGGATGAGAAAATAGCTACTCCATGGATTCAATGGACAACAGCGCATGCAGCAAGCTTTACTCTTAGATGAATCTGGATTTAGCCAAACATATTCCGAGGGATTGACCTGTGCCGAGGGGAGGGATGGTCACGATTGAGAATGCACTGGCATTGCGTCCGAATTGCCATCGACAAGTTCATTTCGGGGAAGCAAATATGATGTCCTCGTAAAAAGTCTGGCCCAACAAGAAATGGAGGTAATCTCAAAAAAGTGACCTCACCATTTGCCCTAGACCGAACTTATTTCCATAAAATACATATAACCCGATGATTCTAATATCTT
>CAZDWG010000257.1:0-2165 GCA_964509005.1 uncultured Zetaproteobacteria bacterium | reverse complement strand
CCCGATTTCCCGTACTGAATATGTATTGGGGATGATGGCCGGTTTGTCCCTGTTGCTGATCTGTTTTGAATTATTGCTGGCTGCGCTGGCCATGGGTGAGCTTGCCTGGGTCAGTTCGACGATTGGTGAGACTTATTTCCCCGTATTTTCTCCCATGCATTTCGCCCAGGCCTGGATGGGTCTTCAATTGATGTTGTTGGTTTTTGTGGCTATCGTGATGCTGGTTTCCTCCGTCATGCGGGGGGCTTTTCCGGTAATGCTTGTCAGCCTGTTCTATTATCTTATCTGTTCAGGGCTGCCAGTGGTCAGGGCATCTATGCTCCCGAACCCACATCATACTGGCGCCGGAGCACAAGGTTTGGACAGTGTTTTGCAAGCTATGGGCTTACTATTTCCTGATTTTAGCAGCCTGGACTGGAAGGATGCCGTACTCAGCCATCAGCATATCGAAACCATGATCGGTATGCCTGTTTGGCTTCCTGCGGGTCTGATGCTCGTCTACCTGAGCATTATTTTACTGCTGTCGTGTATGATATATCAACGCAGGGATATTTTATGAAACGAACTTTTTTCACCACAGAGAGCACAGAGAGCACAGAGGAAATCAGGAGAGACCCATTTACAGAAAAGGTGATTGGCTGTGCGATAGAGGTTCACCGCACGCTGGGGCCGGGTCTGTTGGAATCCACATATCAGAAATGCCTTGCTTATGAGTTGAACAAGGCTGGCATTTCATTCGAATTGGAACAAGCAATGCCGATAACTTATAAGGGCGTTCTATTGGACTGCGGTTACCGGGTAGATGTATTGGTTGATAATCAACTTATTCTGGAGTTAAAGGCTGTCGAGCAAATCAAGGGTATCCACAAAGCACAATTAATGACTTATATGAAACTGGCTCGCATCAAAACGGGTCTACTCATCAACTTCAACGTCACAAAGCTCACCGATGGTATTCAGCGTTTCAGGCTTTAGCCTGCATCATTCATGAATCGCCGTAATGATTGCGCCGGGCCTTTGTTCGCAACGGATTCCGAGGAAGAAGACCGTAGCCGCGCATACGGACGACCGACGAGGGATTCGGTGCGGACAAAAGGAACAAGCAAGGGCGCGGCAGAATTCATGAATAATGTAGGTTAATGAATGAAAAACATATTTTCACCACAGAGGACACAGAGAGCACAGAGGAAAGACAGAGAAAATCTATGGCATCAAAAGCATGGAAGGTATTCGCATAGGCATGCTTCTTTAGCTCCTCTCTCCGGTTTTTTCTCTGTGCTCTCTGTGTCCTCTGTGGTGAAAAAAAGGTTTGAATTCGTACAGCGATGATAAAATCACGTTCATTAATCATCTTGCTCGTGCTGTTTGTCTGCTATGGATTTCTGTTTGTCGCCCAGGATAAACACGCCGGAACCGGATCAGCCAACTTGTCACCTGTGCTTCCGGTCCCGATACTGGATGTGCTTGGCCATGCTTATTTGCATCAGTTGATTGCCGAAGCCTTGTTTATCAAGACCGCCGTTTATTATGGCGGTCTTGATAAACAAATGAATGAGGGCAAGCTCAAGCTTATGGGGCAATACTTTTTTGCCATGAGTCAGCTGCATCCGAGGCTTCTGGATATTTACTACCGCGGTGAAGCAGTGCTGGCCCACCGGGGAGGTGCATATGCCAGAATGGCTAACCGGATACTGGAAAATGGAAGGCGCGCCCTGCCCAACCAGCTTGTTTTACCTTTTTTTGAGGGATTTAATTATTTTTATTATCTGAACGATCCCATAAAGGCAGCGAAAATATTACATATTGCCAGCATCCTCCCTCACTCGCCGAAGTGGATAGGCCATCTGGCCAGCATGTTGATGGCCAGTGGCGGCAATATCCGAACCGGGCTGGTCTGGTTGAAAGGCATGCTTGCGACCTCTCGCAACAAAAATGAAAAAGCGCGTTACAAAAAAAATATTCGTGCATTTGAAAAGGCCATGCAGGTTCAGCAAGCCCTGGACCGCTACGTCCGCAGGGTTGGGAAATATCCCGATAGTCTGGCGGCGTTATTGCCGGTTTATCTAAGTGCGCTGCCAAGCTGGAAGAATAGTTATATGCTTGACTATCGACCGCCAAGGTTATTCCTGCGCAGGAAACCTCACTAGCCTGGATTATTTATGAAT
>CAZDWG010000256.1:0-2175 GCA_964509005.1 uncultured Zetaproteobacteria bacterium | reverse complement strand
AAGAATTGGAAAATACTTTTGGCAACCCTTTACCTCAACTTATTGAGAACTTACCGATGATATGGCTAACCAGTTGAATTTATTCGATAAAACGTTGGGACACTAGTGATTGCCAGTGGTGAAAGCTTTGCTTTTGAAACAACGCTTGCAGGCCGCAGCTATCTGCACCTGATCGGGCAGTTGCACGATGCAGGTTGGCGTGTGGAACTGATCTATCGGTCTTTTACTGCGAAATCTGCACGGATTTGATAAAGCGTGAATAGCTCTTTCTCCAAACAAATTATGCGTGACTTTCAACCAGATACTCATTTGGCAAGTAGTCTGCCGGGCTACGTATACCGCGAAGAGCAGGTGAAACTCGCCGGAGAAATCGCCGAATGTATGGAAGCTGGTGGCCAGTTACTGGCGGAAGCGGAAACAGGGACCGGGAAAACGCTGGCGTATCTGGTGCCCGCGCTGCGCAGTGATTTGAAGGTGCTGATCTCCACGCATACCAAGGCGTTGCAGGATCAATTGATGTTCCGCGATATTCCTGCCGTACAGGAGGCCCTGGGGGTTAAAAGAGGCATCGCCTTGCTCAAAGGGCGAAGCAATTATCTTTGTCCACAGCGGCTGGAAAAGAAGCTGACCGATGCGACACTGGAGAAATGGGCCAGGAAACCGCTGCTTAAAGTGTTGACGTGGAGCAAAACGAGCCGTGACGGCGATTTATCCGGCCTTCCGTTCAATCCCTTTGCCAGGGGCATCGGTGGTATGCTTACGGCTACGGCGGAGCAGTGCATGGGTGGCAAATGTCCGGCCTTTTCACAATGCCCGTTGTTCAGGGCAAGGCAGGCTGCTCAGAACGCGGAAATTGTGGTCAGCAATCACAGTCTGTTGCTGGCCGACGCCGAGTTAAAATCGGGAGACTTTGGCGAGGTGTTGCCGGATTTTGATTGCACGATTGTGGATGAGGCGCACAGCATTCCCGAACTGGCCTGCCATCATTTTGGGCGTCAGATCGGGCTGAACCGCCTGGCCGGGTGGGCCAGTGATACGCAGGCCTTATTATCCGAATTTGGCGATGAAACAGCCTTGAAACGGGAGATTGACCAGTATTTCCTGAAGGTGCTTCAGGCCTATGCGGATAATGACCTGGGTGGGACGTTGGCCGGGTGGCAGCCACTGACCCGGCAAATGGAAAGCCGCAGACAGCGCAGTGAGGACGCTGGAAAAATAGCGGATCGTGCGCTGGACATTGCGGCGGACATGCAATCCATGCTTGAGCCCGCTGAGGGGTTTGTCGCCTGGCGCGAGGGTTCGGGTAAACATGCGCGGCATCTGCTGGCACCGGTGGAGACAGGCCCTGTGTTGACCGAGAAATTATGGTCCCGTCCTTCCAGTTTTATCCTTTCGTCCGCCACCCTGCGCATTTCGGGAAATTTTACCTACATGCAGGAGCGCTTGGGGCTGGAAGACGTACAGGCAGTCTTTCATCCGTCGCCCTTTGATTATTCTTCTCAGGCTATGATTTATGCCCCGCGCCATATCCCCGCGCCAAATGAACCGGATTATGAAGAAACGCTGTTCGAGGAAATAGAGGCGTTGATTCGCGCTTCGTCGGGCCGGGCCTTTGTCCTGTTTACCTCGCGCCAGATGCTGCGGCGTATCGCCCCCCGTTTGACCGACAGCCTGCCGTGGCCTGTTCTGGTGCAGGATGAGAGTGGAAGCAGGGATGCTATTCTTCAGCAATTTAGGGAAGATACACACTCTATTTTATGTGGAACACGAAGTTTCTGGGAGGGAGTGGATGTTCCGGGTGAGGCGCTCTCCCTTGTTATTATTGACAAAATACCGTTTGCACCCCCGGATGACCGCCTGCTACAGGCACGGCGTAAGCGTTGTGAGGAAAGAGGCGGTAACGGTTTCTTCGATATTCAACTGCCGGAGGCCATTGCCGTACTGCGGCAGGGTGCGGGGCGATTGATTCGCAGTCAGGATGACCATGGCGTCATTGCCATCCTGGATTCGCGTTTATACCGCAAATCCTATGGCCGGATTGTGGCGCAAAATCTTCCCCCCGCACCGAAAACGGAGGATATAGCGGATATTCGGCATTTTTTTGCGGTTCATTCGTGAATAAATGGTAACTACTCAGCACCCCTATGGATTGGCTGTCATTGCGAGGAGGAACGA
>CAZDWG010000255.1:0-2175 GCA_964509005.1 uncultured Zetaproteobacteria bacterium | reverse complement strand
AATCAAGGGGTTGCGCTATGTGTGTGCGAACACTTGCAGGATCTAGGTAATAGATGATTTTGTAAATGTAAATGGTAACTACTCAGCACCTCTATGGATTGGCTGTCATTGCGAGGAGGAACGACGAAGCAATCTCGTATTTCCACGAAATTCAAGATTGCCGCAGTCGCTTTCGCTCCTTCGCAATGACAAAACGATGGGTGCTGAGTAGTTACTGTAAATGTTGAGAGGTATATGAAAATGGCCGAAGAGCCTGTGAAGACAACTGAAAAAACCGCTGAAAGCCGTCCGGTTTCGCGGAGCGCCGAACGTCCCGCGAGTGGGCGTGGAGAGCGTCGTGGCGATGACCGCCGCCCGCCGCCACGCCGCCCCCGCTATCCGCGCAAGCGGAAATTTTGTAGATTTTGCGCTGATACCAGCATGCGAATCGACCATAAAAACCCGGATTTATTGAAGCAGTTCATTACAGATCGCTATAAAATTCTGCCAGCGCGCGTTACCGGAACTTGCGCCAAGCATCAGCGTGCATTGACGACGGCGGTAAAACGTGCCCGCAATCTGGCGCTGCTTCCGTTTACACCACTACATCACGATTGATTTATACAATCGGGCATACCGGACATTACGGTTGGGATGCCCGGACAAAGAACAAACAAGGGCGCGGCAGTCTTGGTGAATAGTGCGGGGTAGGGTGACATGACGCAGGATGTGCGCACCATGCCGTCGGCAGCCGAATGGATATTGACTCATCGTCTGCCATGCGCGCTGGTGGCTGTGTTGATGTTTGGCGCCACGTTGTGGTTCGCGGGTACGGGGCTATCTATCCCGCTGTTGGCGCTGCATTTGCTAACGCCGGCGCTGTTCGCCCTGATTACACTGGGTGGCGGCGCGATGTTTGGGATACAGGTGGCGGCCCTGGCCGCCGTATTGGTGAGTGTCGCCGCACATACGTCGCTGGAGCCGGGATTGATGTTGCTGACACTGTATGGTCTGCTTCCCATTCTGGCGGCATCCAGCCTGAACAGGGCGGGAGGCATCTCCAGAAGCGCGCAGCATCTGGCTATTGGTTTGGGAACAGCGATGTTGGGGGTTCTGATTGCGGTTGCATCCAGCCATGATGTAACGGTAAAGGCATTTGTCGGGCAAGCATTGTCGCCTCTGTTTGACGCTATGCGGGGGCAACGGGACATGGATGCGGCACTGTTCCAGCGTATTCGCCATATCACGATATGGATTTTTCCCGGCCTTATGGCGCTGAGCCTGTGGCTTGTCTGGTGGGGTAATGTCTTGCTGGCGCGTAGCGTTGCCATATATTATGGATTTTTTCGGGGAGACGCTCGGCCAATGAGCGCCCTGAGGCTGGATTCAAGGATAGCATACTTGTTTCTAGTGCTTGTCGCCGTGGGCGTCGCGGCGCAAGGAACAGTGCAGTACCTGGCGGTCAACACGGATTTGTTGATCGCGGGCCTGTTATCCGCGCAGGGCCTGGCCGTCGCGCATACATGGTTGCAAATACGACAGATGAAGATGCTTGCGGTGCTGATATACATCGTACTGTTGATACAACCGGTGTTGGTATTACCCTTCACCATTATAGGATTGTTTGATATCTGGTTTGATTACCGTCGGAATATGGCGCCGAAAAATGGAGGACAATGATGCAGTTAATTCTTCTGGAACGTATGGAAGGGCTTGGGAATGTTGGCGATGAAGTGGCCGTCAAGTCCGGCTATGGACGTAACTTTCTGTTGCCGCGGGGCAAAGCGACGCTGGCCAATGATGCCAACCGCAAGGTGTTTGAACGCCGACGCGAGCAGCTTGAAGAGCGGCAACACAACGCGCTGGAGCGCGCACGGGCACTGGCTGGAAAACTCGCCGGTCTAAGCCTTTCCATTACCCGCGCCACCTCGGATGGTGAACGGCTATACGGTTCGGTTTCCACGCATGAACTAGCCAATTTATTGCACGAGGCCGGTCATGAGGTGGAACGGCGACAAGTGATCCTCGACGATGCCATCAAGACCGTGGGCGAACATTCTTTCCGTGTGCGTTTGCACCCGGATGTCATCGCCGATCTCACCCTGATAGTTGCATCCGAGAATGTATGACCTCCTAAGGAGCTGTAAATAAATAACATGGCCGTTTATACGCCTGAATATGTGCCAGATTGTCGTG
>CAZDWG010000254.1:0-2199 GCA_964509005.1 uncultured Zetaproteobacteria bacterium | reverse complement strand
ATATAAAAATAAACTGACTGAAACTCAGTAAAACGGCCTAGCCGAATATTTACAATCGGGGTTAAGTCCGGCAGATTTCTAGCCACCGATGCTGGTGGTATTCCTCCGCAGGATAGAACGGAGAAATGGCAACAATTTCGGTCACGATAGGCGCGTAAATATGTTGTTGGTGTATATCGCGCGATTCCAGCGCAGTCTCTTTTTGCGCAGTATTATGGTAAAAAATAACGGAGCGGTACTGGCTGCCGATATCCGGTCCCTGGCGATTCAGTTGTGTCGGGTCATGGCAGTTCCAGAAGACATCAAGCAAGTTTTCATAGCTCACCATGACCGGATCGAAACGGACTTCGACGGACTCGGCATGGCCTGTCATGCCCGTGCATACCTGTTCGTACGATGGCTCCGGCACATGGCCGCCACAATACCCCACACGCGCATCAGCCATGCCCGGCATCTTGCAGAAGGTGGCCTCTACGCCCCAGAAACAGCCGGCTGCAAAGGTAGCAATATCGACATGTTCTTCGTTAATGCTCATGATTTTCGGGTGGAGGCGTCCATGACATCATCTTCGGAAACCAGCGCGGCACGTTGGCCTGATATTGCAAATACTCTTCACCGAAGCGTTTTTTAAGTCCCCTTTCCTCCACCAGCGGAAAATAGATGGCATTGGCCAGAAAGAAGATGACCAGCCATCCAGCCAGAGGCCAGGAACGAAACAGCAGGGCTTCGGCCAGTAGCATGAACATAACACTCGTAATCATTGGGTTGCGTACATAGCGATAGGGGCCGCGCACCACCAATTTTTTCGGCGGATTCCAAGGTGCCGGCGTACCTTCACCGTATGTCAGAAGCAAACGTACAGTCCCAAAGGCCAACGCAAGACCGATACAGAGGAGTATCAGACTAAACCAAAAAGAAAGCAGGACAGCATCAGGCATGGAAGCAGCGCAGGGCGTGCTTTCAGTCCCCCACAGGATTGCCGCCGGAATAAACACCAGCGCCGAACCGGGCAGAATAATAATGGTCTTGAGCAGCCCCCAATTCATGTTTTCCCTACCGGGCCTTGTAATTGCGGGCAAGATCGCGCTTCACATCCCGCTCCTTCATTGCCTGGCGCTTGTCATACAGCTTCTTGCCGCGGGCAAGCCCCAGGTTCAGCTTGGCATAGCCACGCTCATTGAAAAACAATTTGAGTGGAATCAGGGTCAGTCCCTTTTCATGCAGTTTGCCGATCAATTTTCGCACTTCAGCCTTGTGTAATAGCAATTCACGTGTGCGGCTGGGGTCCCCGGAGTTATTCATCGCCGCTGGTCTATAGGGATTGATATGGCAAGCGATGAGCAGGACTTTGTCATTACGGACAATGCAATGCGCCTCGGCCAGACTGGCCTGACCGGCGCGGATGGATTTGACCTCCGGGCCGGTCAAAATCATACCTGCTTCAAAGGTTTCCAGGATGTGATAATCATGCCGTGCCTTGCGGTTAACGATAGCCATAGCCTGAACGCTAGCCTAGATTATTCATAAATGCTGCCATGCCTTCACTTGTTCCTTCGCCCGCAACGAATCCTTGCTCAGGCATCCGTAAACGCGGTTACGCACTTCCTCGCAAAATCCGTTGCAAACAAAGGTTATGCCTGTCTGCGTACGGCAGGCACAGAGGCAGGCGTGATCATCATGGCGAGGGAGATATTCAGGTGCTGCCCTGAAGTGAAGCGGCAACTATGGGGTGGGGAATTTTGGACAGACGGATATTTTGCGGGCACGGTGGGGAAGCATGGGAATGAGGGTATGATTGGAGATTACGTGAAGAATCAAGGAAAGGGATACAAGAAATTACATGCAGATTATCAACTTGCGCTCTTTTAATACCCCGCTGCTTGCGGCGGGGTAGTTTATTTTTACCCCCGGTTTTACCCGTGTCAGAAAAATATTGGTCTGAATCGCGGTATAAAAAGTGCATACTGCGTGCCGGTTGAGCAGCCTAGCCTGGACTATTCATGAATCGCCGATTGCGCTGGGTCTTTGTTCGCTGGCGGATTCCGAGGAGAGAGACCGTGAGCGTGCATACGGACGACCGACGAGGGATTCGGTGCGGACAAAGGAACAAGCAAGGGCATGGCAGTATTTGTGAATAGTCCAGGCTAGAGCTGCCCTTTACCCATAAGTCATGCCCCAGCGAACCGCCCTGTGGTCATA
>CAZDWG010000253.1:0-2207 GCA_964509005.1 uncultured Zetaproteobacteria bacterium | reverse complement strand
CCCGCGGTACGCCTGTTGCTGGCGGATACGCTTGTCCGGGTCGGACAGCCTGAAAAGGCAAAACAACTTTATGGCATGCTGGCAAGTCGTTACCGGAGCCTGAGCGTCGGCAAGAAGGCATTCATGCGCGAGCTTATGCTGACCACCGGACGCCAGCCCGACAGGTTGAATGCAACGCTGAAATTGCTCGCTACCATGGCAAGAGAAAATCAGCTTTCGGATATTGAGGCCGAGTCCTGGCTGGATCAGGCGCGTTTGCTGGCGGGCGCGGGGAAGCAAAGGGCAAGCGTCAAGGGTCAGGCACCCGGCGCCGTCTTGCAACCTGACATCCAAAACCCGACATCCAAAAGTATGTCCGGGAACCGGCAGGAACGGGCACTGGAAAACTACGCCCTGGTTGCCACATCCGAACAACCCGCATGGACATCCATCGCCCGCGCGGAGGGCCAAACCCTGTTGAGTAAGCGCTTGCGCAAATGGTTACAGGGAAAATCCTGGCTCCAGGCCGTGCTGCTGTGGAGACGCTTTCCGCAGTTGCGTCCCGAAGGGGATCAGAGACTGGTCTTCAACGTTGCCCAGGCATACATGCAACTGATGGATTTCAGCGATGCGGACACGCTGTTAGGCCAACTGTATCGGCGCTCCATGAACACCGTTTGGGGTCAGCGCATCATGCTGGAGAAAGCGCGCCTGTGGGCGGAACGGGGCGATAAGGATGCCGTCGACAAAATCATGCGTTGGCTGTCGCGGCATGAACAGACCCTCTATCGCCCGGACATGTTGTTGATCGCCGCCAACGTTCAGGTTGGCAATGGACGGGCATCGGTGGCCAGCCAGACATTGGCCGGCATCAACCCCGCGGACTTGACGCCGGTACTGGACCGTACCTACTGGCTGACGCGCGCCAGCATCAGCAGACGATTACGGCACTGGCACGACGCTGCAAAAGCATGGCGCCATCTGGCCGCAGACAGTGCGGCAGACGAGAAATGGCGCGCGCTTTACGGGGAGGCCGATGCGCTGATGCAGGGCATGGACTATCCGGGCGTACAGAACGTTCTCACGCAGATTCCATCCGCGGCACGCAATGCGACCTGGCATTTTTATCTGGGATTGAGCGCATACAGGGCAGGACAGTGGATGCTGGCGAAAACGCAGCTGACCCTGCTGCGGGATGGCAAGGCGAAAACGCCCGCGTATGCTCTTCTGGCCCGCTACATGCTGGATGTACACAAGATTGGTGAACTGGAGGGACATTTGCCATGAACCATATATTGCTTCTTGGTTTTTCCGATGATGCCGCTGCGGATATTCGTATCCAGCTCGGTTCCGCCGCACCGGATACGGCCATCGAGAATATGATGCGCTTTGATCCGGGCCGACTGGAGCTTGATGCCGATACGCTGGTCTTTCTGCTCGACTCGCCCATCGCGATGGGCCAGGTCCTGCAACTGTTTAAGGGAACGCCCTCGGCCAATATCGTTGTGCTTTCCATGCATGCGGATCGCGAACGCGCATCCGGGCTGATGGGCGCGGGTGTGATGGATTATCGCGTCATGCCCTGCCCCGATGAAGTATTCGGTATTTATATTCGCAAAACCGGGCACCTGGCGGAATTATCCAGGCAGTCCTGTCACCATCGTCAAAACAATGACATATTCATCACGCAAGATGTGGAAACGCGGCGCTTGCTGGACAGGCTTGCGCTGATCGCCCCAAGCCGGGCATCGGTGCTGATTCTCGGTGCATCCGGGACGGGCAAGGAAATACTCGCCCGTTTCATTCACCAATGCTCGGATCGCCGGAAAAACGCATTCGTGGCGATCAACTGTGCCGCGATTCCAGAGGGTATTTTAGAGTCCGAACTGTTTGGTCACGAGAAGGGGGCTTTTACAGGTGCGGCATGCGCGCGTACGGGAAAATTTGAGCTGGCGCACGGTGGCACCCTGTTGCTGGATGAAATCACCGAAATGCCTCCCCTGTTGCAGGCCAAGCTGCTCCGCGTCCTGCAAGAGGGCGAAGTGGACAGGCTTGGAGGCAAGAGCCCGGTCAAAATCGACGTGCGCGTCGTTGCGACAAGCAACAGGGATATCGCACCCGCCATCAAGTGCGGCGCCCTGCGCGAGGATTTGTATTACCGTCTGAATACCGTAAGCGTGCGCCTTTCCCCCTTGCGTATGCGCCCCGATGATATCGGGCCGCTGGCC
>CAZDWG010000252.1:0-2213 GCA_964509005.1 uncultured Zetaproteobacteria bacterium | reverse complement strand
TTCATGGGGAATGCTGCGGAAAAAGGCCTGACGAGTGCGCATACCCCCCCTGATAGCTGGGCGGTAGATTTAAAAATCGTCAACAGAACATCCGAAATAACATCCAATGTTACGGGCAGTCATGTCACCGAAACCGAAGCGATGAGAGAGATGTGGAAGCGCTACGAGTTCATTGTCAACACTTCCAGGGATTTCATGGACCTCATCGACAGAAATTATATTTACCGGGCAGTCAACGATGCCTTTTTATCGGCGCTCAACAGAACGCGGGAAGAAACCATCGGCAAAAGCGTGGCGGACATATGGGGCAAGGAGGCGTTTGAGTCGGCCACTAAACCCTGTTTCGATCAATGCTTCGCGGGAAATATCATCCAGGTGGAGTTTTCCGTTGATATTTTCAAGCGCGGGCTATCCTATTTCATCGCAACGTATTATCCGTACTACAATGCCAACAAGGAAGTCACCCATGCGGTGGTGGTCACGCGCGACATCACCATCCGTAAACAGACGACGGAATGGCTAAGGTGCATCATTGAGGGTACCGCAAAATCAACCGGCACCAATTTCTTCCGCGAACTGGTACGCCATGTGGCGGCTGCCACCGGAGTCAAGGTTGCCTTTGCCGCTGAGTTGGTGCCCGAAAATAGCTTGCAAGCGCGTTCCCTGGCCACTTGGGCGGACTCCGGTTCCAGCTATGGTCTCACCTGGAATCTGGAGGGCACGCCATGCGCGGAGATCGTGAAAGGAAAAACCGTATTTCTCGAAGAAGGGCTATGCGGGAAATTCCCCGATAGTGCATGGCTTGAAGAGATGGGAGCGGAAAGCTATCTGGGCATCCCGTTCCGGGATTCATTGGGCAATATCACCGGCTACATAGGCATCATTGATGATAAGCCGATGAGTGGGGAAAGTGAGGTTGAGCAGGTCTTGCACATCTTTGCCGAGCGGGCTGGCGCCGAGCTGGAACGCGAGCGGATGGAGGGACGGCTCAAACACATGGCGCACCATGACAGCCTGACGGGTCTGTCTAACCGTTTTCTGTTTTTTGACCGTCTGGCACAGGCATGCGCGCAGGGACGAAGGCGTAAGGAGCGTTTCGCCGTACTGTTTATAGACCTTGATCGTTTCAAGGACATCAACGATACGCTTGGCCACGAAATGGGCGACTTGCTGCTGAAGAAAGTGGCGGCCCGCTTGCTCAATTGCGTCCGCGAGGTGGATACCGTAGCACGCATTGGCGGCGACGAATTTACCGTCATCATTACGAACACGGAGACGCTGACCGGCATCAAAACCATTGCGGAAAAAGTCCTCGCCGTACTAACCCGTCCATTTATGTTATCAGGCGAAAAGAGATGTATCAGTTCCAGTATTGGTATCAGCATCTACCCCGCAGACAGTGAAAGCAGCGACGTACTGCTCAAGCATGCCGATGCGGCCATGTATGAAGCCAAACATGCAGGTAAAAATACATATCGCTTCTGGAACGATCATCACAGTGCTTCATGAATAATGCAGGTTAAATCCTGACCCTCGATTTTTATCCTCAAACTTTTATCCGCCATCAATGGCTTGATGCCCTCGTAAAAAGTCCAAAAAGGCCGAAGTTTGTCATTGCGAGGAGCGTAGTGACGCGGCAATCTCGTTGTATATCAATGTGTCATAGATTGCCGCGCTACGCTCGCAATGACGACATTGGACTTTTTACGAGGGCATCATGACTTCAACAGGAAATTGAGACAACGCCTTATCCACGGTTGCCAACGGCATATGTTCCGGTTTGGAATCTCCAAAGAGCCACCACAGAAATATATGCGTATCCAGTAGCATCAGGGCTCCCACCTTACCAACTCATCCTCTGGAAGAGGTTCAAAAAAAGCATCTGTAACACATCCCTTTGCAATGCCGGGCGTACGCTTCTCCATCCTGTCAGTCAGTGGCACCAACTTGGCATAGGGCCTACCGGCTTTCGCTATAATAATTTCCTCTCCCACATGGGCGCGTCCCACCAGCCTGGAAAAATGAGTTTTTGCCTCATGGATGTTGACGATTTTCATTGCGATACCTCTTCACCTTAGTTTGTAGACTAAGCTTGGCCTGTTTGAGCGATGTTGCAACAATTTGTTGAGTATATTCCGTGGTCATGGGTGCAAACTAAAATCGTTCCCTTATGAGCTACCACAGGAACAGACTGTTCGCTTGGGCGCTCACAG
>CAZDWG010000251.1:0-2223 GCA_964509005.1 uncultured Zetaproteobacteria bacterium | reverse complement strand
CTGGATTGCTTGAACCATTCTTGAAGGATGTTTTAACACAATCCGTCAATCACTGTTTCGGCGTTCTTTCACGCTATGTTAAAACGCACATCCGCTACGGTAATAAATAATTTATTGATTTGGTTGGTAAAGGGAGTGAAACCAAACTTCTCATAAAACTGCATGGCTCCTTCTTTGGCATCAACAATGATAACAGGGAATCCAACCTGCTCGCTGGCCGACAGTAATTTCTTTAAAGCATCCACCAGAAGCCATTCACCATACCCTTGATGCGCATAACGTTTATCTACTGCCAGGCGAGCAATTAAACCACCGGCGTGGACATGATGTTTTTTCTGCAATGCTGGCGGTAGCGCCGATAAATCAATGGGCGCCATAGTCAGCGTATAAAATCCAATGATATGTTTTGGATTGCGATCATCTTCTAATACAAATGTTCGGCTATTATCTTTTCTCGATTGCTGGTTGGCCATCATGCACAAGTAATTGTTTAAGGCTTCAACACCACAATCAAAACGCTTCCGAAGGTGCTTGTTTTTATCAAGCCGTGCCGTGATCACTGTCCTGATGATGCCTGGTGTTTTGACGCAAACCGTTCAACAGCCTGCTGCATGCGAGGGTGTTTTTTCGCAGGTTCTTCCAATGCATTGACCAGCCTCATGGCATCCTGTCTGCTTAGATTCAGACTTTGTTCACGCAGCATAATATCTTTTGCCTTTTCAACAGCAGCATTTAATACAAACGAATTAATATTGGTGATGCCTACAAGCGCCGAAGCCCGTGTTAGCAGTGATTGCGTTTCCTCATCTACTCTGGCTGTAATACGAGGTAATGTTGTTGACATAATGAGCCCCATTTTCGCTGTTTCGTACGAGCCAATTGCAAAACTCCGGGTGTGTGAGTGGGGAAGGAAATTTCCACGCATGAGTTTTGCAATTGGCTCGTATATTCCAGAAATAATACCATACGCATTCATGAATATCAATAAGTGCCATTTTGGCACATTGTTATCATGAAATTAATGCCTGGATCCTGCAAGTGATCCTGCATGCAGAGTGTAAGACATCGGTTTATATAGCGTATTGAAAAACCATGTTGTCACCTTATGATGTCCTCGCAAAAAGTCCGGAATGGCTCTTTTTTGTCATTGCGAGCGTAGCGCGACAATCTATAAGCAATTGATATAAAAAGAGATTACTTCGTCACTTCGCTCCTCGCAATGACCAGAGGGGACTTTTTACGAGGAGATCATAGATATTTGCAACTTCCATTTCCAACCTAATGTCAATGCCGGATCTTGGGGTTCCATTTTCACAAGCTTGTGAACAGGGACGTGGCCGGTTTTTTCCGAAAGCCTCCACGGGATGAACCGCCATCTCTATCTCGCCGCCTATGATATCGCTGAACCGAAGCGACTGCATCGCATGCTGGTGGCAGTCAAAGGCTATGCATCCGGTGGTCAGAAGTCCGTCTTTGAGTGCTGGTTAAGCGAAGAGGAACGGCGCCATCTGCTTGCCATTTCTAATCAGAAAATAGATCTGAATGAGGATCGTTTTTTTCTTCTTCGCCTCGATCCCCGTCAACGGCCCATGCTGCTGGGTCTGGCGCTGCCACCGGCTGATCCGTGTTTTTTCTACCAGGGATGACTTTCTTGTTTGTTCGGACGAATCAGGAATCCAAGGTATGAAAACGCTGATTATTGACCGTAAAGACAGCATCCTGTCGATTTCGGACAAGCGTATCCGTATTGAGATTCCCGATCAGAGCAGGCCGCAGCATATCCCGATTGCCATGGTGGAACGGCTTGTGATTACCGCCAATGTGCATCTGAACAGTTCATTATTGACCGCACTTGCGGCGCATGGCGCCAGTGTATTGATTTTGTCGCCGAGGGATCACCGCCGAACGGCAATCGTCCTGCCTCCCTATGGCCGCGATCACGCTCTTCGTCTGGCGCAGTATCAATCGGTATGCGATGAAGCGAAATGTTGCACCATCGCCGCGATTATTGTACGTATGAAACTAGGCGGTCAGTTGAGAACCCTGCGCATGACGGGTCGGAAAAAACCGCATGTGCGTGCGGCGCTTCGGAGCATTCCCGAGTTGGCACTTCGTTTCAAAGCCCCTGAAGGCATGTCATTGGAAACGATTCGCGGCATTGAAGGAGGCGCTGCCTCGCTATATTTTCAGGCGTTGGCGGAATCACTTCCTGATAGCCTAGGG
>CAZDWG010000250.1:0-2226 GCA_964509005.1 uncultured Zetaproteobacteria bacterium | reverse complement strand
GCACAGAGAGCACAGAGAGCACAGAGAGCACAGAGAGCACAGAGAATATCGAATGGGGAAAAATACCAGGGTTTATTCTCAGATTTTGTTTTCCTCTGTGTATCTCTGTGCTCTCTGTGGTGAAATATCTTGTGCATTTTGCATTAGATTTTACGGATAAGAGACTAAGGAGAATGAAGTATGAACATACCCCCAATTGGAAGCATCGGCCAAAAGCTGCCGTTACAACAGCCCGAAACCGTAAAGCATGGAAATTTTGGTGCGGTTATCAAACACTATATCCAGCAAACGAACATGGATGAGAAAGCCGCCGACAAGGCTGGACTGGAACTCGCCCTCGGGCAAAGGAGCAACGTCTCCGAGACACTGCTGGCTATCGAAAAGGCGGGTCTGTCGTTCAAGCTGATGCTTGGCGTGCGCAACAAGTTGATGGAGGCCTATCATGAAGTCATGCGTATGCAGGTATAGCCATGGCCAATGAACTGATACCCTCCCGGGATCAGGAGTCCGGGCCTTTGGCTGCATTGCAGGGCGATGGCGCAGCACCGCTTCCTACGGGCGGGCTGCAAGCTGCTCTGCTCGGAAACCGGCGTCTGCTGCTGGCGATCGCCGGTGCGCTGGTCATTCTCGGTTTTATCAGTCTGGCCTTCTGGTCGGCCGAACCGTCCTACCGACCCATCTTTACCGATATGAGCGGCAAGGAAGCATCCAGTGTGGTGAATTATCTGCAAAAGTCGCATATCCCTTATCGTATTGAAGGGGCGAACATGGTGATGGTTCCGAGCGACCAGGTCTACAGGGCCAGGATAAAGCTTGCCGGGCAGGGTTTAACGCCGGGCAGCGGGCACGGCTTTGAGTTGTTCGACAAAAAAATGCCGTTTGGCATCAGTAATTTTGTGCAGAAGGTGAACCTGCAACGCGCCCTTCAGGCTGAATTGGCCCGTACCATTGAGGTCATCTCCCAGGTTCGCGCCGCCCGCGTGCAACTGGTTCTGGCAAAGGATTCCGCCTTCGCCGACCGTCAGCGTCATGCTTCGGCTTCGGTGATGTTGCAACTTGTGGGCGGGCGTAGTCTTTCCGCCAATACCATTCTTGCTATCCAGAATCTTGTCGCGGCCGGCATTCCCGACTTAAAGCCCGGTGCCGTCACCATCGTGGATTCGTCCGGCAATCTGCTGACCCTGAAGAAACAAAACGGCATTGGGAACGGACGGCCCATGATGGATAACCAGGTCCGTTTCGAGCGCCGCCTGGAGGCGCGTCTGACCAGTATGCTGGAGAAGGTCGTGGGTCCCGGCCAGGCCGTGGTGCGCGTCTCGGCGGACATGACCCACGATGCCATTGAGCAAAACAGCAAACGCTACAATCCGGATGAGGCTGTGCTGCTTAACCAGAAAGTGATTACCGAAAACAAGAGTTTTCCTGGCGTGTCCGCGTCGGGTGTCGCCGGTATGGCCTCCAACAAACCTCCAACCGGCGCAAAGGCCGCCTCGCCTGCTACCCGCCCCGCCACGCGCAAGGCCAGCCGCAGTGAACGAACCAGTAATTATGAGATCAGTTCAACCACGGAAAGGCGCATCATCCCGCCCGGAATCATCAAGAAGTTGTCAGTTGCCGTTATTGTGGGAGGAAGCTTTAAAAAGGGAAAGGACGGGCAAACGTTTGTTCCCCGCGACAAGAAGGACATCAAGGCCATCCGCAACCTGGTTGAGCGGGCCATCGGGTATAACGAAGACCGTGGCGACAGTATTGAGGTGCAGAGCATGCCGCTGGTCGAGATCAGCGACCACCGTGATGCCGCGGCACTCGCGGCCGCCGAGAAGAGATCCTTCTATCTCGATATGGCGCGTTACGGCGTTGCCGGACTGGCGCTGGTGCTGCTGGTATGGTTTATCGTCAGGCCTGTTTCCAAATGGCTGGGCAGTAGCCTGGGCGACAGGAAGGAGGGAAGCGATGCCGTACGCAGGATAGAGGACTCCATGCCCGCGCCCGACGCTATACCCGCGCCATCCATGGAACATCTTGCGCTGCAACAGAGCGCGCGGGCTTTGGTGGTCGAGGATCCGGGTGCAACGGCGATGATTATCCGCCAATGGATACATGAGTCGTGATGACTTCGCGGGAAGTCATCAGGGTGCCCGTGAACGGGCACGACAGTATTGATGGATAGCGCGGGCTTTAAGGGCGCGGACAAGGCTGCGGTTTTTCTGCTTTCCATCGGACCCA
>CAZDWG010000249.1:0-2251 GCA_964509005.1 uncultured Zetaproteobacteria bacterium | reverse complement strand
GGTTTTAAGCCGCGCCATCAATTCGTTACGGCGCGTATTTGCCACCTCCTCCGGTGTAATATAGGGTAAAAAACGTACACGGACGACGCCCGGATGTTTGATGAATCCGTATTTGGGCCAGCAGATGCCGGCATTGTGCGCCATCGGCAGAATACCTGCCCCGGCCTTCCTGGCTAGCATAATACCGCTGGCCTGATAATCGCCTGCTTGTCCTGGCCTGGTCCGGGTCCCTTCCGGGAAGATGACCACCCAACGTTTCTCTCCAAGAAAGTGCTTTCCCTGTTCCAGCACCTGCTTTAATGCTTCGCGGGGGTTAGCCCTCCGAATAGCGATTCCATTGAGAGCCCACAATGCCCAGCCGAATATCGGGATATAAAACAGTTCGCGCTTCAGTACCCAGGCGAACGGTGGCACCAGGATTGGCATAGCGATGGTTTCAAATGCGGATTGATGCTTGGCCAATACGATACAGGAGGTGTCTGGAAAATGTTCCTGACCTTCAATTTCGAGCCGGATGCCACACATGATGCGGGCAAGCCCGATGGTGGACGCGCTCCACGCCTTGCCCCAAAACCACGCTGCCGCGAAGCCGAAAGGACGGCTTACAATGAGCAGGGTGGAAAAGAAGACCGTCATCATGAAAAAACATAGATTAAACAGTGCTGAGCGCAGGATCAGGATGATCTTTCCCCTAGCAGGGCATCCACTGCCGTGGCCAGATCGCTGAAGTTCCGGATATCAGGCATTAGTTGGCGTGATTCTCTCAGTATGCCAGCGGCATCGCCATAGCCGGTTTGTACCAGCACAGGGGTGATGCCCGCAGCCAGTGCCGCCTGCGTATCGCGCACCGAGTCGCCAATAAACACGATATTTTTTTCCTGATTGCTCAGGCCAAGCCGGGTCAGCGTTTCATGCAATAGCCCAGGCTTGGGTTTGCGGCAAACACATGCATCCTTCGGTGCATGCGGGCAATAGGCGACGTGCGCAATTTCGCCGCCTGCATCTTCAATCGCCAGCATCATCCTGGCGTGTATAACCTGAAATGTTTCCTGATCCAGCATACCCCGGCCCAGCGCCGACTGGTTGCTGACGATTGCGACGGGCACAGCCGCCGAGCTTAGTTTTGCTATGGCTTCAAGGCTGCCCGGGATTGGCTGCCATTGCCGTGGCGACAGAATATAATCCGGTGAATCGAAATTGATGACGCCATCACGGTCAAGGAATACAGCTTTGAGCGCCGGTCTCATATGGATTGAAACGAATTCTGAGCAGTGACAGGTATGTTCTTTCGGGGGCGCTGACTTGAGTGGTTACTTTGCATGATTCGCGAATACTACCGCGCCCGGACGTCCTGCGCACGAACCTCAGATATACGCAACAATAGCCCTACTTGAAAAAGGTTTGCATCGCCAAAATCCCGGGTCTATCGTTGCCTTTGAGTGATCGTTATGCGGAAGAGGCTCAGCGGCCTTTCCGCAAACAAAAA
This sequence comes from uncultured Zetaproteobacteria bacterium, assembly GCA_964509005.1. Classification (GTDB taxonomy): domain Bacteria; phylum Pseudomonadota; class Zetaproteobacteria; order Mariprofundales; family Mariprofundaceae; genus JAUZQZ01. The sequence continues at coordinate 765 of CAZDWG010000249.1, read as the reverse complement.
GGAGAAACATCATGGCTTTTGAGTTACCTGTATTACCTTACGACAAGGACGCGCTGGCACCAACGATTTCCGCCGAAACGCTGGAGTATCATCACGACAAACACCATGCCGCGTATGTCGCCAACCTGAATAAGCTGGTTAACGGTACGGAATATGCCGATAAGACCCTGGAAGAAATTATAGGCTCGGCACCGGATGGTGGAATCTTTAACAATGCCGCCCAAATCTGGAACCATACCTTTTATTTCAATGGCCTGAGTCCGAACGGGGGCGGTGAGCCAGGCGGCGTACTGGCAGATGCTATTACGGATACATTTGGCTCATTTGATGATTTCCGGACCAGCATGACGGCTGCCGCTGTCGGTAATTTCGGATCAGGCTGGACATGGCTGGTAAAGAATACGGATGGCGGCCTGGAGATCGTCAACACGAGCAATGCAGGCAATCCGTTGACCGACGGGAACACGCCACTGTTGGCCATTGATGTCTGGGAGCATGCCTACTACATTGACTACCGCAACGCGCGCCCGAAATATCTGGAATCCATCTGGAACATTATCAATTGGGATATCGTGGCCGCACAGATCTAGGGTAAAGGGCAACTCTAGCCTGCTTATCATGGCGGGTGCGGTGCGGCAATCTCCTCAATATGTCGATATCCTCACTCAATGTGTCGATATGTTACGGGATTGTTTCGCCGTGCTCGCCATAGGATCTGTAAATAAATAACATGGCCGTTTATACGCCTGAATATGTGCCAGATTG
>CAZDWG010000248.1:0-2258 GCA_964509005.1 uncultured Zetaproteobacteria bacterium | reverse complement strand
TATAAGCCACCAGCGCCGTGACTGCTGCCAGCACCACGCCTTGCAGGGCAAACCAGTGCAATAAGGAAAGCATGCGTTTCTGTGACAGCAGCGCAAAAGAAATCAGCAGCATCAGGGCTGCGCCCATGGTGATAAGCTGTTGCAACAGCGTCTGACTCATCCTGCGCCCACTTCCAGAATATAGTGCATGAACATGCCGAGGAGGGCGAGAAAGAATGCCGTACTCAAAAATTGCGGCACTTCAAACAGGCGCATTTTGGCAAGTCCTGTTTCCATGATGACCAGAAGGATAAAAAACATGATGAGTTTGACTATCCACAGGCCCAGTGCAACCAATAATGCGGAAACAGCAACGGTGCCACTGATGCCCCAAGGGAAAAATAAATCGAAGATCAGCGTAGCGAACAGCACCAGCTTGATCTGGGTGGCCCACTCGATGAGTGCCAGATGGCGTCCGGAATATTCCAGCAGCATGGCCTCGTGAATCATGGTCACTTCCAGATGTGTGCCCGGATTATCCACCGGGATGCGCCCGTTTTCGACGATGGCTACCATCAGCATGGCGATCAGGGCAAAAGCAATGGAAGGTTTTAACAGCAATCCTGCATCCAGAATATGGTGAATCATGACCGACAGATTGGTACTTTGCGCGGAAACCGATAATACGAAAATACTCATCAGCAAGGCGGGCTCCGCCAGTGCGGCAAAGGTCATTTCCCGACTGGCGCCCATGCCGCCGAATGCGGTGCCGGTATCCATGCCCGCCAGGGCAGTGAAGAACGTGCCTATGGCAAGAAATCCGGCCAGCGCAATGACATCGGCGGTCCATGAAAATGGGCTATCTACCACAATAACAGGTACGACGCTGGCAGCCAGCACCGTTGAGGTGAACACGATGTAGGGTGCTGCACGAAATATCCACGATGCATTGTCTGCCAGCACCATTTCCTTGCCAAACAGTTTGGACAAATCCCGGTAGGGCTGGAAGATGCCCGCTCCCTGCCTGTTTTGCAGGCGGGCCTTCATCTTCTTAACGATCCCGGCCACCATCGGAGCGGCCACAATCATCAGTAGTATCTGAGCGAGATTCACTAAAAAAATCGTCACAGGAGGAATCCCAGCAGGACAAGTACGGTGACAAACATATATGCCAGATAGACGTGTACGCTCCGCTGGTGCTGTTTGGCAACCCAATCGCTCATTCGTTCGGACAAAGCCAGCAAAGGCCGGTAAATAAATCGCCAGGACATGTCCCGCGCATGCACCTCATAACGAATGCTACGCGTCAGCAGTTTGTGATCCGGACGATCAATTTTGACGTGTTCGACTGGCTGATAAATACCGGAAAAAATACGCCTGAGCGGTTGCGCAAAGCTGGTCGCGGTATATTGCATACGCGTGTTCACATGTGGATTACCACAACTCCAGAAAGGTGTGCGGCGAACCGCCTGCCTTCTCGGATGCAGTAGCCAATAAATCAGACTGCCCAACACCAGCATGCCGAAGAATGCAATCGGCGCGGAATAGGATGCCCGTTCCTCGGAAATCGGGGTCAACCACAGCCACCCATGGGCATGCACGCTGGCCGTCAACGAGGCATGGATCAGCAATTGAGGCACAGCATCAATCAAGGGAATAAATACGGTGGGCAGGATGCCGAGCAACAGACACAGAACCGCTGGAATCGCCATGCCCAGCTTCATCCAGCCGTCAATCTCGTGTGCATCGGCAGCGGGCACGCTTCGCGGCTGCCCCAGAAATACGATGCCATATACTTTGACAAAACAGGTGGCAGCCAAAGCGCCCGCCAGCGCCAGCATGGCAGCAGAGAATGGAATCAGCATGGGAATCAACGAGCCTTCTAGTTGCGGTGCAAGCAGAGCCGTCTGGAATGTCAGCCATTCCGACACAAAACCATTGAAGGGCGGTAATGCGGAAATGGAAACACAGGCGACCAGAAAGACGATGGCCGTGACCGGCATACGGTGAATCAATCCACCCATTTCTTCCATATTGCGCGTTCCCGTGGCATTCAACACCGCGCCCGCGCCCATGAACAGAAGCCCCTTGAACAGGGCATGGTTGATGGTGTGATACAAGCCCGCAATGAGACCCAATGCAGCGAGGACGGGATGCCCGTAATAGGCGAAAATCATGCCCAAACCCAAGCCGATCAGGATAATGCCGATATTCTCCACCGAGTGATAGGCCAGCAATCGCTTTAAATCATGTTGTTGAAGCGCCAGCAATACACCTGT
>CAZDWG010000247.1:0-2281 GCA_964509005.1 uncultured Zetaproteobacteria bacterium | reverse complement strand
GTGGATCTGATGAGCAAGCCGAATGCCAGCACGAACGGAAAGATTATTATCCGTGGATCGGTGCTGATCGGAAGGATTAAATAAATCGCCCATAGCAAAACAACAACCAGGAATATCCCCCGTTTGGTACGGTGATATAAAAAAGAAGATTCACGCCCCCCATGGGCGCGCCTAAGCCATCGCTTGGCCCATCCGTCGCTAATCGCAAGAAATGCTGCTATCAGGAACAGGGGCAAGGTCATGAATAATACCGCCATACGCTCGCCGATAATTTGTACTGAATACATGGATGCCTGTATCTCCGGCCAAGAATAAACCACGACCTTGCGCAATTCCGTATCCGGTGGATTCACACCCGCCGGTTTGGCAAAGGTGCGGATCATGCCGTTGAATCCAGAGTCCTCGAACACCCAATGATAGGCTTGCGAAGCCCAATGATAGGCTCGCATGCTGGCGGGACCACCATCATCAAACTGTCCGATTCGAGCCAGATCCATAGACAGAACCCTCTTTAGATGTATCTGCTTGTCCGGCCATACCCATGATGCCATTACAACATGCACCATTATGGCAATCAGTACGATTAGAACTAGCCTCCATATCAGATACCAAAGTCCGGTTTTTATTTCCCTTCCATGAGTCTCAGCCATTGGAAGGTGCCACCTCCTCTGTAGCCGGATATATCTGATCCACCATATCATTAAAATCACGGGGCATCATTGGATCATCGCCTGAATATGGGAGAGGAATCCGGAGCTTCCACAGCTTGCCCCCGTTGATAAGCGCAAATGCCTGGCCTTTTGGTAACTGCACCATATCCGAAGGATCAAGCATGGGTGCCTCCTGCGCCGTGATGCGGTCCTCGTTGCGCGAGGTGAATTCCGTTTCACTGGACGGGTCGCCCATATCTGTAACCCCGGACACAGCCGTCTTGGACGCCAGTTGCACCTTCGGCAGTTGATTGGTCAGAATTTCGGCGGTACTCACATTTTTCACCCGCAACATCACCAGTGAATTGAAATTGCCGCCGACCTGTTCCGCCTTGGCGCGATTGCCCAGGCGCGCCTCCACGTCGGCCCATGTCTGGGTATAAGCCGTCACCTGAAACCCGGCACCGCCAGCTTTATTCAACAGCGGAATAAACTCATCGCCGATCATTTCATTGAATTCATCCGCATGAACGGATATGGCTGGCGGGTGGTCTGCCTCGCCGAGGTCCGGCAGTCCATAATTCATGCCAAACTTGTACAATTGCCCGGCTACAGACGTAAGATCGGCGAACATGGAATTACCGACGGCGGCGGATACCTCCGCGTCGGATAATGCATCAAGTCCAACATAGACAATGCTCCGCCGCCGAACGATCTGCATCCAGTCAATAATGGGTCGTGGATCATTGAGATTGGTGTAATCAGGACTTAAGAGATCTGTTATCTGACCGGTTGTTAGCTTTTCCAGCAGTGGCAGCAAGGATGCTACAATTTTATCAAAGTAGGTTTTATCATATTCATAGGCGGACCGAAGACCGTCGGCAACCGGATCATAAAGATTATGATGCTTGATATAACGCACAATCGCGATGGAATGATGCCCGCGATCCCGCATGGGCACTGGCAAGTTTTTGGGATCTATACTCTCTTCCGTCACGCGCACATCTTCTCGCCAATTGGAGGGACCCGAACTATCCAGCCACCATGTGCAATATTCGACCAAAAGAGGTTCAATGTTGCGCACGTATTTGGCTATGGTTTCATAATCAGGACGTTGTCCCAGCGCCACCAGCGAGCGGGCGATGATGTTTGTAAAGCGCCACGCGAATTCCTTGAAAGCAGCAGAATCGCCCTCAGCTGACAACTGACCCGATATGCGGCTTGCTACTTCCGTGATACGGGAGAAGTTCGCTACGGCATTGTAGCGGGCGGAGGCCTCCGGATGCCCGAGATGGAAGAAATAAAAATCTTCCATACGTCCGGCACGCTTGGCTTCGGCGAACATGCGCTTCACCAGTTCCTTGTCACCCTTGGGGTCAAACACGATGACAACGTCACCCCGGTGAATGTCCTGCGTGACCAGCAGCTCCTCCAGCCGGGTCTTGCCCACGCGCGTTGTTCCAAGCACCAGCGTATGCCCCACTCTCTCCCCGATGGCGGAATACACGGATCGTTCATCATCCATTCCCACACCATGAAGCGCAGCGTTACCACCAACCGGAGGTAATGGACGCACTGGATTCCACCAGGATTTGCTGGATGTTATTTTAGGAATACGCGCGAGTGAGCGG
>CAZDWG010000246.1:0-2295 GCA_964509005.1 uncultured Zetaproteobacteria bacterium | reverse complement strand
TCTAATTGATTTTTGCAATTCGGCAACCCTTTACCTCAACTTATTGAGAACTTACTTTAACAGCTTGCGCACATTATCTCCGGCCTGCTCCAGTTGCTCGCGTAGGTCATCCAGAAATAGCGGGTTCAGCACTTTCAAAATATTCGGCACGCTGGTGTAGTGCATACCCAGCTCGCCACGTTCGCTATCATCGGCAACGGCCTGAATCATCGAACCAAAGATATCCGGATTGATCTCCTTCCAGTCCAGCCGACCGGCATGCAGCAGATAGGAGCGGGCGATGCGGCTGAACTTCGGAATCTCCTTGCAGCCTGTAAACAGGCCGCCATTCACCCATGGAAAGGTGCATGCCCAGCGCGGCAGGTGTGCTGCGGCTCGCTCTTCAGGTCTCATGTCCATGGCCCGAAACAGCTCGCCAATCACATATTGCGTGTTATCCGAGCGGCTGTCGCTCATCTGCTCTATGGTGGAGGTAAACAGATCTTTACCCTTGAAAATATCGGTATCTTCGGCAAAAAAGCAGAAGATCAAGCGCATCATGAACTGGTTCATATCATGGCGGCGGGCATCGCTGGCCCAATCCTCGTTATGCTTCAACAGCTCGACATAGAGACGATTCAGGCGACCGGTCGCCTTGATGTCGATGGCATTGTTTCTGATTTCCTTGACTGTGCTGATACCGGCCAGCGGCAGAAAAAAGCCAAAATGATCCGGGAAGTGCGGATACTGGCAGGCAATGACTTCCCCGGAGGCCAAATCTTCCGCCTCAAGAGTGATGCCATCGGTGGCCAGCACAAACTTGGCCTTGGCCTTGGTGGTTGCAGGGCTAGTCTTGAGTCTCTCCAGCATCTCAGTGGCCGCATTTTCTGCACAGACCGCAATATGGATGTTGTTGCGCTGCAACACGCCGCCTTCAATATCCGAGGCATTGGATGAACCGCTTTTCAGCCGCTTGATCGTGGTCGCCTTGTTGCCGAATGCTTCCAGAAAGGCATACGGAAACTCCGCCGGATCGAACTCCTGCTCAGCTAACTGTGAAATGGCCTCTTCAATCTCAACCGCGTTCAAGTGTTCCCCTTCATAACTGATAGATTCCCACGAATGCTGAGAAAACATCCTCGACAGTCACCCCTTTGATCTTCAAATCTTGCAGGTTTGGTGGTTCCTGCCTGACAGCCTCAATAAACTGACGCATATCCTCTTTAATCCCATCAGGAAGCACTATGTGGTTTGCAGGTGAAAGAAGTTGGAATAAGCGGAACACATCATTTTTGTGTTTCTTGATATCGCTGCCCTTCACCTCTTCTCCGGCATTTCTTCGCGCAGTCAAATCCAGCCATGCCTTGGCCTTGAATACTACGATGAGCCCTGGCTGCAAGACACACACATCATCGATCTCTTTTCTGCCACTGGTTAGCCTCCATCATCTCTTCCAGTGCCATTTCAATGCGCTCATCCATACTATTCTGCAAGCTTAACCATAACGAGAAACGATCCACACACCCTTGTTCAGCAAGGCGCTCAGGGCTGTAGCGCCACAATTCCAATTGGGCGCATCCTGGCTCCGGATGTGTCATCTCTTCAATATCCAGATTCCTGCGAATAGAAACCCAATCATTGGATGTAAGCGCATACACCGGATATTTTGGTTCACTGATCATCGAGTATTTTGCCAGCGCAGATTCCCCAGCCCAAACACCCTGCCAATGATCTGGAACAGATTTGATCCATATTCGTTTTCTAACCGGATTTACCATTTTCTTACGGGCCACCAGCCAAAGATCTTTCCCCTGATGATTAAACAAAATCTGCTGCTTGCGCCCTATTTTGTTGATTTTGGCTAACTCCAGACTTTCCAACTCCCTTGCAGAACGTGTCATACTCATCGCGCTACATCCCAATAGCTTGGCAAATTCAGAAGGGGATTTTACATGAAGCCCTTCATCTTTTATTGCCATAATGACTAGAAGTTGAGTGACTGGGCTTAACTGTTCGCGCTTCTGGGCATGATATTGCTTAAAATTCTCCCGCAAATCGATACCAAACATGGGCAGATACATTTGATTACCAGGCAAGACGCAGCAAACATTTTGATACGGTAGAATTGATACTGCCCGCACAGAAAGAAAGGCATTTTATTTGCACCTTTCCAAGCGGTTGCAGACACGCTGATAGCAAGCACATTATACATGTATGCCTTTAGCTTAGAAATAAGAGGATTCATATTAGCCACTCGCCATAACTAGTCGAGTAGTTCATTCATTACTGAATTTCACCCTCACAGAACCGGACGTG
>CAZDWG010000245.1:0-2323 GCA_964509005.1 uncultured Zetaproteobacteria bacterium | reverse complement strand
ATGTTGAATCCATCACACTCTGGAGGGATTATGGCTGTGCCCATGATTGCTTATGCGCTGGCGGTAGGTGTTATTGCCGGTCTGGGCGCGATTACCTTTCGTTTGCTCATTGCTCTGTTTCACAACCTGCTGTTCTTCGGTCGCTGGGACTTTGATTACAATACCCTGCTCCATACAGCGGAGAGCAACTGGGGTATTGCCATCATGGTGGTGCCGGTAGTCGGGGCGCTGCTGGTGGCGTATCTGGTCAAAACATTCGCGCCGGAGGCCAAGGGGCATGGCGTACCCGAAGTCATAGACGCCATCAATTTCAACCACGGCATTATCCGGCCCAAGGTCGCTATCATCAAGGCCCTGGCCTCATCGATTTCCATCGGGTCAGGGGGTTCGGTCGGCCGTGAAGGCCCGATCATACAAATCGGCGCGACGTTTGGTTCGGTCATGGCGCAATGGATGCATCTCCCGCTATGGCAACGTAACACATTGATCGCGGCTGGCGCCGGTGGCGGCATCGCCGCCACGTTCAACACGCCTGTTGGCGGCGTTTTGTTTGCCGTTGAGATCATGATGGTGGAAATCAGCGCCCGCACGCTGGTACCCGTCATGATCGCAACCGCAACGGCCAGCTATATCGGACTGCTGTACTTCGGAAATACCGCCTCATTCATCATTCCTCCACTGGCACTCGAAGTACCGGCTAATTTGTCGGCGACTGATTTCCTGAGCTATGCGGTCCTTGGCCTGATCGTCGGTCTGATAGCGATGATCTACACACGATCTATTTACCTGTTCGAGGATTGGTTCGAGCGCTTGCCCGGCAATTATTATACCCGCCATGCGCTGGGTATGCTACTGGTCGGTGTTCTGATGTATGTGATGATGCAAACGTTTGGACATTATTATATTCAGGGTGTCGGCTACGCCACGATTCAGGACATTCTGGATGGCAGGCTGAATGACATCTGGGTTTTATTGTTATTGGTGGCGGTCAAGTTACTGGCGGTTTCGCTGACGCTGGGTTCCGGTGCTTCCGGCGGTGTTTTTTCACCCGCCCTGTTTATGGGAGCCGCGCTTGGCGCCAGTCTTGCGATTGCCGGTAACCACCTTTATCCGGCCCTCGCAGCGGATCCGGTGAGTAGCGCGGTCATCGGTATGGCGTGCATGATCGGCGCCAGCACGGGTGCCGCGATTACCGCCGTCGTCATGATTCTCGAAATGACACGCGATTACAATGTGGCGATTCCACTAATTATTGCCGTTTCTCTGGCCTATGGGGTTCGGCGGTATCTGCTGGCTGAAAATATCTATACCCTTAAACTCGCCCGACGCGGACATCATGTTCCGACCTCATTGCAGAATAATTTATACTTGACGCACAAGGTGCTGGATATCGTGCGGCCACCGTATGTGATATTGGGCACCGATGCGACAGTTTCCGATCTGCTCAGGCAGAGTACGGCTACCAATACCTGCCCCCACGCTATCCTGGTTGACCAGGGGCGAATTTGCGCTGTCATTGCATCGGAAACGTTAACGAAGATGCCGCAAGACAGTGATCCTGATACGCCGTTACGACGGTTCGCCGAGGCGCGTTACAGTCGGCTCAGTGAGAACATGACAGTCGTTGATGTTTTCGCGCAATTGCGTAGCGAGCATTGTCGTATCGCGCTGCTTATGGACCATGGCGCCACGGGTGATATGCCCGACGCCATTGCGGGCGTTCTATCGTGGGCAGATATTTCGGCAGCCGCAAACCTGCCACATGATATGCAACCTGTTAAAGACGTTCAGTAAAAACGCACGCCTCCATGGGTCAACGGTTCGTTCTTTTATCTGAACATACCCAGAAATGGCATGATGGAGAGATAGAGAATCAGGAGTGCTGCCCCCAGGTAGATGGCAGCAAGTAACGGGGCTTCCCTCACTTTGTCCATGACGGTTCGCTGCTCGCCCCGTTGTCGCAGATGTTCGTATGTCTGTCTTGCATTTTTCCGACGTTGTTGCTGATAGGCATTAATAAGCGATCTGGCCTCGTCCAGTTGTCCCTCGCTGTGCAGCCAGATGGCAGGCAGTGAGATGCCCCAGTTACCGGCTTCAGTTTCATAGAAATCGATACCGTGGTCGCGCAGTAGTTTACGCACCTCATCGGCTTCATCCGATGGAACGTTGCGTAGCTTGAACAGTAATTCAGCCAAGGCCTACCCTTTACCCACAAATCACGTCACAGAACCCTTGCACACGGGTCAGACCAAGGCGCGGTGCGCAGATAATGGTTATTCCATTGGCAAGCACCGCAACGCAGGTATGGCCCGTGTGCAAGGGT
>CAZDWG010000244.1:0-2343 GCA_964509005.1 uncultured Zetaproteobacteria bacterium | reverse complement strand
AAGGAGATAGAAGAATGGCAGCAAAAGAGATTCGTTTCGGTGAAGATGCTCGCGCACAGATGATGCACGGCGTTAATCAACTGGCCGACGCTGTGAAGGTTACATTGGGGCCGAAGGGCCGCAATGTTGTGCTTGATAAATCATGGGGCGCCCCGACCATCACCAAAGACGGCGTGAGCGTGGCCAAGGAAATCGAGCTGGAAAACAAGTTTGAAAATATGGGTGCGCAGATGGTCAAGGAAGTAGCTTCCAAGACCGCTGACATTGCCGGTGACGGTACGACAACCGCTGCGGTGCTGGCCCAGGCCATTGCCAAAGAGGGCGTCAAGGCCGTAGCTGCGGGTATGAACCCGATGGATGTCAAACGCGGCGTGGACAAAGCGGTGGATGCCATCGTTGGCGAACTGGCCAACTTGTCCAAGGAAGTCAAGAATCAGGAAGAAATTGCCCAGGTCGGCACTATTTCGGCCAATGGCGACCCTGAGATCGGTCAGATCATCGCTGATGCCATGGATAAGGTCGGCAAGGAAGGCGTGATTACCGTTGAAGAGGCCAAGGGTCTGGAAACGGAACTGGATGTCGTCGAAGGCATGCAGTTTGATCGCGGCTATCTGTCGCCGTACTTTGTCACCGATGCCGAGCGCATGGAGGCGAATGTTCAGGATCCCTATATCCTGTTACACGAAAAGAAGATTTCCAATATGCGCGACCTGTTGCCTGTGCTGGAAGCTGTGGCGCGTTCCGGTAAACCGCTGCTGATTATTGCCGAGGACATCGAAGGCGAGGCGCTGGCAACGCTGGTGGTCAACAAGGTGCGTGGCGTGGTCAATGTGGTCGCCGTCAAGGCGCCGGGCTTCGGCGACCGTCGCAAGGCCATGCTGGAAGATATGGCGACCCTCACGGGTGGCAAGGTGATTTCCGAGGAACTGGGATTGAAGCTGGAGAACGTCACCGTTGATGATCTGGGTACCGCAGCCAACGTCAAGATCACCAAGGACACCACGACCATCGTTGATGGCGCTGGCGTCAAGGCTGATATTGAAGGCCGGGTGTTGCAGATTCGCAAGCAGATTGAGGAAACCACCTCCGATTACGACAAGGAAAAACTCCAGGAACGTCTGGCCAAGCTGGCAGGCGGCGTAGCGGTCATCAAGGTGGGCGCCGCGACGGAAGTGGCCATGAAGGAGAAGAAGGACCGTGTGGATGATGCACTGCATGCCACCCGCGCTGCCGTGGAAGAAGGCATCGTGGCTGGTGGCGGCGTTGCTCTGATCCGTGCCCGCAAGGCATTGGATGGTCTCGAGAGCGCCAATCACGACCAGGAGGTTGGTATTGATACCGTACGCCGCGCCGTGGAAGCGCCGCTGCGCCAGATTGTGGTCAACTGCGGTGACGAGGCCTCCGTCGTGGTCAACGAAGTCGCTAAAAACAAGGATCCCGACTTTGGCTACAACGCGGCGACCGAGGAGTACGGTAATCTCGTGGAACAGGGTGTGATTGATCCGACCAAGGTGGTGCGTTTCGCATTGCAGAACGCGGCATCCATTGCCGGTCTGCTCATCACCACTGAGGCCATGGTGGCCGAACGACCAAAGCCTGAGCCTGCACCGGCTGCCGGTGGTGGTGGCGATATGGGCGGCATGGGTGGTATGGGCGGTATGATGTAAATAGCTTGGTAAAACCGCAATAAGCTGCAATGAAGCCCGTAAACCTAGTGTTTGCGGGCTTTTTTGTTGCCTTGTTGTCGCAATGGCGCATGGGTTATAGCGCCGATGTTTGCTGTTCACACGGTTTCGGAGGCACTGCCAGCACCATCCTACACGAGATGGGTAAAACCATGATATTGTTGAACTATGCCTTACTCACCTGATCGGCAGTGAAACGTCCCGAGCATACAATCATGCACTACTCATACCGGAACGTACAAAGATGATGCAGGTGTGCGGGTTTATTTCGGGCGCATCGGCAAGCGCGTGGTGCTGATTCTGGCAGGCGGTGACAAATCCACGCAACGGCGCGATATTGAACGCGCCAAGGAATACTGGCGGGACTACAGGGACTATAGAAGCATCAGCACAGGATTCAAAGCGAAGTGTCTGAAACCATCCCTGTTGCAAACAGGGTGCACCCGCGAATCTAACCTGAACTATTCATAAATTCTGCCATGCCTGTGCCTGCCTGTGCGTGCGGCACGCACAGGCAGGCACAGGCACGCGCAATCATCACGGCGATTCATGAATAGTTCAGGTTAGGGGTTCGTCATTGTGACATTTTTTATTTGCTCGAGAGGGCGATTCTGGCCGACTTTAGTCTTCCTTGAACATCGCATTCGGGCCAAGGCCG
>CAZDWG010000243.1:0-2385 GCA_964509005.1 uncultured Zetaproteobacteria bacterium | reverse complement strand
GACCCGTGTGCAAGGGTTCTGTGGCATGATTTGTGGGTAAAGGGCAGTCCTAGGCCATAAAATAACACAGGCCGCAGGGATGAGCTGCGGCCTGTGTTGAGAATACATGGGGAAAGTTCCTCGAATTAATACCTCATAGGCCACAGTTCGCACTGGTACAGTAGCAACAAGCCGTTGCCGGAAAACGCACGTGGGATGTAAACCATGGGCGGAGTAAAGCACTCGCTATAGATACTGTCAACCCGCCTGTATCTCATCGTTTTTTTCTTCATCATCGCTGCCGGATTGTCCCTCTTTAGATTGTCTCCCTCTTTTCCATTGTCTGAGTCCAAGCATGGGGCCATGAATACAATAGGCCAGCGCAAGCACAAACAGATTCATATTCGGATTGATCATGACGAACACAATCAATGCCAACATCGCCAGAAGAAGAACTGCGGGACGCCGCTTTTTCAGATCCACATCCTTGCCAGCGAAGAAAGGCACGCGGCTGATCATCAGCCATGCCAACGCTATGGAGATAGCAAACCACAACCATGGAACGGGGCCCATGCCATTGTCTTCGTGGAACAACACGGCCGTAGCGATAAGCATGGCTGCGGCAGGTGTCGGCAACCCGTTGAAATAGCGCTTGCTTTGCGTACCCAGTTGAACATTGAAGCGAGCCAGTCTGAGCGCAGCACAGGCAGCGACCAGGAATGCCGCCAGCCAGCCAGCCTTATGCAAGGATACCAGTGCCCACAGATAAACAAGAACAGCGGGTGCGATACCGAATGACAGCATGTCACACAGGGAATCATATTGGGCGCCGAAATCAGACTCGGCGTGCAATAGGCGGGCGATCTGGCCATCCAGCATGTCAAATATGGCTGCTGCAATCAGCGCCCACGCCGCCAGCTCATAACGCCCCTGCACAGCGGCAATCAGAGCATAAAACCCGGAAAACAGCCCGCCTGTGGTGAACAAACTGGGCAGCAGATAGATGCCACGCTCCTTCACGGTTGATGCCTTACTCATATTCATACCCCGGTTTCTTCTTTTCGCGCCAGAATGGTCTTTCCCGCCGTGACCCGTTGCCCTGTGCTTACCTTCAGGGTGAAGCCGGGAGGCATTTCACAGTTGACGCGGGAACCGAAGCGTATCATACCGATACGCTGGCCTGCTTTCACACCATCGCCGACGGCAACATACGACACAATACGGCGTGCCACCAGACCGGCGATTTGCGTGAAATTCACCGAAATGCCATCTGATGTTTCCATTTCGAAACGGTTGCGTTCGTTGTGCTCGCCTGCCTGTTCATGGGCGGCATTGACGAACGTGCCCGGTGTATATCGCATATGCGTGATGCGCCCGGACATCGGCGCCCGATTCACATGTACGTCAAATACATTCATGAAAATATCTACGCGGATACCGTTTTTTCCTTGCTCCGCCCGCACCACCTTGCCATCAGCCGGAGAGATGAAGAGACCCGCGCCTTCGGGTGTTGGCCGTTCAGGATCGCGGAAGAAATTCAGCATGAACAACAACAAGATAGCCAGCAATATTGCAAGCACATGCCAGCACAATATAACGGCAATAAACAGAAACCCTGTACACGTCAAAAGGAAAGGCCAACCTTCCGGAGCAAGCGGAATGCGACCACGCGGACGGCCTGAAATCGCCACTTTTTTGTTCATGGGCGGGAGCATACATGATGGCTTTGCAAAAAGGCATCATCGCGCCCATATCCATGGCCCCTGCCCTGCGGATACACAGGCCTGACTCAATGAGGAACCCTACTGCGCGGCAGGAAAACGGTCCAACAGATCCAATCCTCAATGCGCCAACGCAACTTGTACCAGCGCAGACACTCCTCCGCCTGATCCATGCAGGTGATTGGCCATGTTGTCAGTAGAAACCACTCCACACCCTTTTCACCAGGAGGCGGTGACTGTTCCAGAATATGAACCATCCAGAGTTGGATAGCTGCTTTATCCTTATGCTCTGCCGTTGTCGGCGCACACATCTCTATGGCTTGATAGCGCATGTCGACGATTGCTGTACGCTCATCGCGTTTAGGACGCTCTTTTTGTCTTGCGGAGATGAACGCTCACTTTTTGCCTACGGAGCATTGCAATCGGCACGCAACACGCCAAGTAGCAGGTGCCGGAATGGACTGCTTCATCAACAAGGCTTTCCAGATTGTAACTACTCAGCACCCCTATGGATTGGCTGTCATTGCGAGGAGGAACGACGAAGCAATCTCGTATTTCCACGAAATTCAAGATTGCCGCAGTCGCTTTCGCTCCTTCGCAATGACAAAACGATGGGTGCTGAGTAGTTACTCCAGATTACGATTGATGATGATCGTGATAGTGTTTGCTTGATGTTGTTTTGTTT
>CAZDWG010000242.1:0-2392 GCA_964509005.1 uncultured Zetaproteobacteria bacterium | reverse complement strand
GTGCGCGGGATATGATAACCTCGCTGTCCTTAAACAGGGGAAGACGTAACACACGATCCTGAACCCGGATATCAAGTGATGTGGCAAGGCTACGCTTACCTTCAATTGATGTGCGAAGGCTTTAAACTTGTAGAAAATCCCTATGGGAGAAATACTTGTGGGTAAAGGGCAGGGCTAGCGGTGCCTCTACGAAGTCATCCTCGGCAGTGCTCGCAGGAAACGCTCGTGGATGTGGTCAAAGCCGCCATTGGATAAAACAAGGATATGATCGCCGGATGTCGTGAGGCTTGTAACATGCCGCACAATCTCCTCCGCATTTTTCAACATTTGCGCATGATCTCCGATAGCCCTGCAAACGGTTCGCACATCAAGCACATCTTCGGGTGCCAGGTTACGCTCGGATGGCGGCGTGAAAATGACAAAATCCGCGCCATCAAAGCACTGCGGCAACCGCTCCTGATGAATATTGGTGCGCATAGTGTTAGAACGTAGTTCTACCACAACCCATAAGCGCCCCTTGCCATGCATGGAAGCCCGGGTTGCTTCGACCACGCCTTTGATCGCCGTAGGGTGATGCGCAAAATCATCAAATATTTTTATTCCCTTCATTTCGCCCGTCAGCGTCATGCGCCGACGAATACCACTGAACGTCCCGAACGCTTGCCGTATTATTTCGGAGTCTACGCCCAAAGACGCCGCTGTTGCCGCCGCGGCGCAGGCATTGGCTATCTGGTGCTTCCCGACCATCCTCCACCCGATCTCCAGCAGTATCTCTCCATGCCGCCATAAACGAAATTCTGACCCGTCATCCGCCAGTGCCTCCCACTGCCATTCGGCATCCATTTTTCCCCGCTGAGCGAAGAACAGCGCGGGTGTCCAGCAGCCGCATGCCAGCACCTCGGCGAGATTAGCATCGTCCGCATTCGCGACAACGCGCCCGTTCGCCGGCAAGGTGCGCAACAAATGATGGAATTGGGTTTTAATCGCCGCGAGGTCCGGAAAAATATCGGCATGGTCATATTCCAGATTATTCAGAATGAGCGTGCGCGCATGGTAGTGCAGAAACTTGGAACGTTTATCAAAGAAGGCGGTATCGTATTCATCGCCTTCCAGCACAAAATATTCGCCCCCACCCAACCGTGCGCCGCCACCGAAATTCTCGGGGATGCCTCCAATGAGGAAACCCGGCTGCTCCCCCGCCACATCTAGGATATGGGCCAGCAAACTGGCTGTGCTCGTTTTCCCGTGCGTGCCCGCCACGACAATAGCATGCCGCCCCGGCAGCACATGATCGCCAATAAACTGCGCTCCGGAGGTGTAGGGAAGACTACGATTCAGTAGCATTTCGATCTCCACATTGCCACGCGAAAGTGCGTTTCCAATGACTACAAGATCGGGGTCCGGCTCAAGATTAGCCACATCAAACGGGGCAATCGCCATACCCAGTTCCGCCAGATAATCGGACATTGGCGGGTATACGCCGACATCGGAACCGGTAACGCGCCAACCCGAATCTTTTGCCAGCTTCGCAATCGCCGCCATCGCCGTGCCGCAAATACCCAAAATGTGTATATGTTTATTCATGATGACGGATTGAACCACAAGATGGACAAGACAGAAAGCAGTAACCACGGCAATATGCCATCATGCAGGTTCAACCACTGGAAAAAGTGATTGTGGAAACGAAAGGACATCCTGATGCCAGCGTTATCTGGCTGCATGGCCTGGGTGCGGATGGCCATGATTTTGAGCCAGTCGTCCAGGAGCTTGGGCTTCCGGATCATTTGTCGGTGCGTTTTATTTTTCCGCATGCACCCGCCATTCCCGTCACCATCAACAACGGTTACATCATGCCTGCATGGTATGATTTCAAGCAGACTGAGCTGGGCGTCGAACATGACGAACAGGGAATCGCACGCTCCGCCAAACAAATTCAGCGGTTGATCGAGCAGCAAGAGATGCGCGGTATCGTGCCCGGTCGCATCGTTCTCGCCGGATTTTCGCAGGGTGGCGCAATGGCAATCCATTGCGGCCTGCGCCAGCCTGAGACTTTGGCGGGGATCATAGCATTATCCGCTTACCTGCTGATGCCGGATCATATAGAAAATGAAATCAGGCCTTCCGCGCACACTACGCCCATATTCATGGCACATGGTGTGAACGACCCCGTCGTACCCTTCACCGCGGGCGAGGTTTCACGCCGGAAACTGGAAACGGCAGGTTGCCATATTGAGTGGCATAGCTATCCGATGGAACACCACGTCTGTCCACGGGAAATTAAGGATATTGGCTTATGGATCAGCAGTATTTTATCCCATTTTTAACATTGTACTTCAAGGAATCCTTATACCCCAAGCTATGAAGGCGAATCAATGCCTTCCAATGGCACTGC
>CAZDWG010000241.1:0-2404 GCA_964509005.1 uncultured Zetaproteobacteria bacterium | reverse complement strand
TTGCATATGACCACAGGGCGGTTCGCTGGGGCATGACTTATGGGTAAAGGGCAGCCCTAGGCACAAGGAGTTTCATCATGAATACCAATCGCGCCATCCGTATCATTGCCGGTAGCTTTATTATGCTGTCCGTAGCCTTATCCGCCATCTACAATGGTGTGGATTTATCCCGGCCAACATGGCTGTGGTTCACACTGTTTGTCGGCGCCAACCTGTTTCAGTCGGGCATCACGCGCTGGTGCATGATGGAAATCATTTTAAGGAAACTGGCCTGAACAAATGACGATGCAAACCTCCGCGAAGAAACCCGAAGAACGCATCCAAAGCGGCATAATCCTCCGCCAGCTATTTGATGAGTCCACCAGCACATTCACTTATTTGCTGGCTGATGCGGATGGCCGCGAGGCGGTGTTGATTGATCCCGTGCGGGAACAGACGAAGCAATACCTGGACCTCCTGGACGAACTGAATCTCAAACTCGATTATGTACTGGATACGCATATTCATGCTGATCATATCACTGCATCGGGCACTCTACGGAAAAAAACAGGTTGTCGCACGGCCATTTCAGAAGCGGCAGGCATTCACTGCGCCGACCTGCTATTGAACGAAAGCACAACCATCCATTTCGGCGCACATATCATCCGCGTACTGGAAACACCGGGACACACGCGCACCTGTTTGAGCTATCTGTGCGAAAGCATGGTATTCACCGGCGATGCATTGCTCATCGATGGCTGCGGGCGTACGGATTTCCAGGATGGGGATGCGGGTCTGCTGTATGATTCCATAACGCAAAAACTATTTACCCTGCCCGACGGAACGCCCGTGTTTCCGGCCCATGATTATCATGGCCGCACCAGCACAACCATCGGCGAACAAAAACAAAGTAATCCGCGCTTACGCCTGAAGCGCGATGATTTTGTCCGCTTGATGGCGGAAATGTCGTTACCACTACCCCGGCATATCCATGAAGCCGTACCGGCCAATCTCGCTTGCGGTGAGCCGAACGGCGCATGAGCATCTGGGCATGGCTGGCAGCGCCGTTCATTGGCCTGACACTGGCATTGTTTGGTGCGGGCGGAGGCATGACGACCGTACCGCTTCTCGCCTATGGCCTGCACATGCCACTCAAATCGGCCATTGCATCCAGCCTGTGGATCGTCGCGGCGGTCAGTCTGACATCGTTGTTGCGCCAGCGGGTCTGGAAACGCATGAATATCCGCCTGCTGATATGGCTCGCCATCGGCGGCATAGCCGGAAGCTGGCTGGGGACGAGAATCGGCCTGGCGATGCCGGATGTGTTACAAGGTGCGATATTCGGCGCGCTGACATGGTTCGTCGCCTGGTGGATGAGGAAACCGAAGCCGCAAGCGACCCGTACTACGGCGGACACTCGCCATCATGCCCGAACACTCATCGCCGGACTTCTACTGGGAATTGTGACCGGTATTTTGGGTGTAGGCGGCGGTTTTTTAATGGTGCCGATCCTGATCTGGCTGGGCATTTCCGACTACAAACTGGCCGTAGCACATTCACTGTTGCTGATTACGGTCAATGCCACGGTGGCCGGGTTGGGATACATCGGCTCGGTACACATACATGTAGCGCCACTGCTCATCATCGCCGTATTGGCCATGACGGGAAGCCTCGCGGGCAGTTTTCTGCTTAAACGATGGTCGCCAGAACGTTTACAGGGCGCATTTAGCCTGCTACTCGTCCTCATTGGCGGTTTCATGCTAGTGGGCGCGGCGCGCACATGGTTGAGCATAGCATAAGTTCCTCACGAACCATCAAACAAGGAGAAAAATAATCATGAAACGTAACTACTCAGCACCCCTATGGATTGGCTGTCATTGCGAGGAGGAACGACGAAGCAATCTCGTATTTCCACGAAATTCAAGATTGCCGCAGTCGCTTTCGCTCCTTCGCAATGACAAAACGATGGGTGCTGAGTAGCGACTCACCCCGCTTCGCGGCGCCCAATCCGAGAGTAACAAAATCAAGCACCTACGATTTTGTTACTCAAGAGTTACCATGAAACAAATTTCTATTGAAGCGTTTCACCAACTCTGGAAAGAGCAGCAAGAAAGCGGGCCATGCTTCCTGATTGATGTGCGCACGCCGGAGGAATATGCGCAAGGCCATGTACCCGGGGCGCGCCTCATCTGTCTCGATACGCTGGATACGCGCGCGCATGAAATTTCGAAGGATGTGGATACATATCTGATTTGCCGATCCGGGGCACGTTCAGCCAAGGCGCTTGAGTGGCTGCGCGATCAGCATGGATTCATCCGTTTGACCAATGTATCCGGCGGCACCATGGCCTGGATAGAGGCCGGTTATCCGGTTGAAGAAAGGAATAAGCGAACCATTTTATGAGAAAGCCATTATGAAGAGATTG
>CAZDWG010000240.1:0-2425 GCA_964509005.1 uncultured Zetaproteobacteria bacterium | reverse complement strand
AAATGGGCCAAAGTGGGGAAGCCGATCACCGCTCACGAGTTTTGCAAGAGGCTCTTTATACATGCAGTTTTTCCTTATTTTTATCCTTCTCCCCGGATGGCAGAAACTGTCGGAGCAGTTCATCCAGCCAGTCTTGCAGCTTTTTCATGCCTTCGCGCACATTACCAAAGTCCTTGCTGGATAATACACCATCCTTGTTGCGGTCCAGCGCATCAAAGGCGCTCTGAATCCTGGGACGAATATGCTGCATAATTTCGTTCATCGTGATTTTTCCGTCATGGTTGCTGTCATAATCCTTGAACGGGTGATCTGCGGCGGATGCAGGTGCGATGTACAGGAATCCCACCAGCACTATGCCTGCCAGCATCAGACCGGTTTTTTGAGTTTGATCGGTTCTCATCATGGCTATACCTCCGCTTACTGTTAGCTCACAGCCTGACACAAGTTCTATTTATGTAAAACCGAAATCATACACCATCAGGTTCAGTCATTACAATGAATATTGAATATAAATGCTTGAAATTCAATATTCACTTATCTAGTGTCCGCCGTATGCATGCGGATACCATGGGACAAATCCTTGATGCGGCGGAACAGCGCTTTGCCCACTATGGCTATGGAAAAACGACCATGGCCGAAATTGCACGCGACGCCGACATGAGTGTTGGTAATCTCTATCGGTTCTTCAAAAACAAGGAAGCCATCGCCCTGGCCAGTACCGAGAAATTACTGGCGGCCAAGCTGGATGCGGGTCTTCGGGCTGCTGCATCCGAATCGACAAGCTGCGGCGCTTTGCGTGCTTTCCTGCTGACCCGTTTACGTTTGGCGCATGCCTATTTTGCGGACAGTCGTCATTTATTCGAATTGGTTGAGCTCAATAATATCCATCACCGCGACATCCTTCTGTCCTATGAAGGCAGGGTCATTGATGCCATGGCGGAAATGCTGGAACGGGGCATGAACAACGGCAATATCAGGTCCGGCGACGCCCATCGCATGGCCTATTTAATGCATCAGGCGTTGTTGCGCTACAACAGTCCATTAAGTCTCCGGCGCAATCCGCTGGACCGTCTGGAAACGGATTTGCACGATTTTATTGCGCTGATGTATTCAGGGCTTGCCCTGAATGAAATTCCTCAAGGAGAAAACACATGAAATGGGCTGAACTGATTGGACGTCTTCTGCTGGCGCAGCTTTTCCTGATAGCCGGCATCCACAAAATTACGGGCTATGCTGGCACCCAGGGCTATATGGAGTCCATGGGCGTGCCCGGTATGCTTCTACCACTGGTCATCCTGCTGGAAGTCGGCGGTGGTCTGATGTTGGTTCTCGGCTGGAAGGTACGCTGGGCCGCTGCTGCCATGGGTTTATTCTCACTCGCAGCTGCCGCTATTTTTCATCATAACTTCACTAATCAAATGGGCATGATCATGTTTATGACGGATGTCTCAATCGCGGGCGGCATGTTCATTCTGGCAGCTAACGGTGCGGGAGCATTGAGCCTGGATGGACGTGGCCAAAATGAATGAATACACAAAACTTAAAAGGGGATTGATATGAGTGAAGCAATCATTGCAGCGAAAGAGCCTGCGGTCCTGGAGCTTGAGCCGGGAACCTACTACTGGTGCGCCTGCGGACGATCAAAGAACCAACCGTTTTGCGATGGCTCGCATGAGGGAACAGATTTTGAGCCGGTCGTATTCGATATTACTGAAAAACAGAGTGTGACGCTGTGTCAGTGCAAGCACACCAAAACCCCGCCGTTTTGTGACGGCACGCACGATAGCTTGTAATGGCATCGACGATGGACAAGGAACGCATCAAACGACCATGGGAGGAACAGTATCGCGACGACGATGTCGAAACCATGCCGTGGTTTTGCCCGCATCTGGACAAAGATGTCGCATGGGCCATCGAAACACTATCTATCGCACCGGCAAAAGCGCTCGATCTGGGATGCGGTCCAGGCACGCAGGCCATTGAATTGAGCAGACTTGGGTTTGAAACTACGGGCGCAGACATATCTCCATCGGCCGTGCGCAAGGCTGGCGAACGCGCAAGAAAGGAGGGGATGGCAGTCACATTCATTTGCGATGATATACTGAACACGCAACTGAATGACAGGTATGATGTCATCATGGACCGTGGCTGTTTTCATGTCCTTGATGCGGATCAGCGGTCGAATTATCTGCGTTCCGTACTTCGCTTGCTGGATGGAAGCGGTTATCTGCTCCTGAAAACATTCCACAAGCAGGAAACACGCGAGGAAGGGCCGCCGAACCGCTTTGATGCGGCGGATATCGCAAAAATATTCTCCGGTGTATTTGAATTGGTCGAATGCCGCGACACATTTTTTGAAAGCACCATGGATTCGAATCCCACCCCTTCCGCCATTTAAGTGCTTGATTTGTAACGTTATTTATGA
>CAZDWG010000239.1:0-2434 GCA_964509005.1 uncultured Zetaproteobacteria bacterium | reverse complement strand
AATGTCTCTTATTCAAACAGGGCATTTGTCCAATTCCATCTGAAGCAAAACAATACCGCAGGCTAAAAGCCTCATCAGCACCGGGCACGGACGGCCAGACGAAGGCCGCCTATGGAAAACATCTGATAAGCAAGCTGAAGAGGCTGCATGAAGGTCTGCGTAGTAGTGCATACCGGGCCAGCCCGGCACTGAGACACTGGATAGACGCCCCATGGGTTACGCGGCGGGCGGGCGTCTGGATGCGCGGTGGGATCGGATCTCGTGCTGCCCGGTCTCCCCATTCTTGGGTATTGCGTGTGCAGATCCTGCACGGCATGGATCGGGGTCAGCGGCGCGCCGCTGATCCACTCAGCGTTTTGCAAGAGGCTCCTGTGGCAGGCTAAAAAACCACGATCATTCGCACCCAGCCACGGATGTTGGAACGGCTGCCGAGCAGCTCCGGGGTTGGACCCACCGGCCAAGCAATGACTCCCTCCACATGCAACCGCTCCGCTCCGCTCCAGTCAACGCCGGCACCGACGCCACTTAGCGTCGCCATGTTCTTGCCGGTCACCCAGGGACGATGGTTAATGATAACATGCTCGCTGTCAAAAAACAGCTTCGCCTGAAATCCATAGCCCAGCCGACGCTGCAACTCCACCGTACCCCGGTAGCCGGTATCGGCCGAGAGCATGCCCACGTCGTAGGCGCGCACGTCGTAGGGACCGCCCACCACAAGCTTCTCCAATGAATCGAGGTTATAGGTCGTCCACTGCCCTGATACGGCCAGATAGAGGGATGTCTTCGCGCCCAGACCCTGCAAACGAGCAAAGGAGCCGTCCCATTTGTAGAAACGTCCCGATGTTCGTGCCGTAGCGGCATCCGATGCCTGCGCCGTGGCATCCTTGAAAGATACCCGTCCCGCGGTCCATGACAGGCTCCAACTATTGATCGCACCGGATAGAAAACCATCACGCGCATCGCCTGAAATACTCCCTACCCAGTCCATAAGGTCGCGGTCAGTACGAATTCTGGCAACATCGACACGGTCACGTAGATGCTGGTAGTCGTATTGTACCTGGGCATGCAGATTGATACGGCGTCCACGCAGCAGCGGTTGGCGCATCCATCCGCTGACGATCCGTGCCGTACCATAACCGCCCATGTTGGAGAGTGAGCCGCCCAGGATATAGTGCAGCGCGGAGTAGGCAGCACCAAAGCGCGTGCCATAACCGTTCACCACCGCATCGTAACCCGCGCGGCCATAGACAAGATCCCTGCCGGAGCTTAGTCCGCTGAGGGTCAGCTCATCGCCGAAATGCAGCGGGTTAGCAATGCGAATCTCGGCACCCACGCGCGCGAGACCCGTGTACTGGTTGCCATAATTGTCCGCCGACAGATTGCCCTCCACCATCGGCGTCGCACCGATATTCACATCAAGATCGGAGGTGTCGACCATGGCGCCTGATTTGAGGGCGGCATTCACCGAAATGCCCGGAATATCCGAAAGCAGCAGAAGCGCACGGTTCAGCTTCCGCCCGCCGACCACCTCACCGCTCTTCAAAGGCGCAATGGTCGCTTGCAACAGACGATCTATCACACGGCTCCGGTTGTTCAGCTTGATCTTGCCGTAACGCGCCTCCAGCACCTTGATGCGGATCACTCCATTCCTAATGATCTGCGCCGGAATCAGCGCCCGCGCCAGTGGATAGCCGTGGGATCGGTAATAGCCGGTGATCTTTCCGGCTAGCTGATGAAGCTGACCCAGCGTCAGCTTCTTACCCTCGTCACTCGATACCAGCGCATGCAGTGTGCCCGTGCTGAACCGCGTGTTACCGGTAATGCGAATCACCTTGATCTCGAAAGTAAGCTTCGATTTTACCCTGCCCGCCTTGATTTTGCTGGTTGTCAGGCCGGTGTTCGTTCCCGATGGCGCAGGTGCCCTCTTCGGATGTGCCTGCTGGAAAAAACTCCCCACGCCGGGCGGCACGCCCGCCGCATCAGCCAGATGCGTCAGGCCCAACAGCAAGCACAAAACCACCAGCGATCCACAGGCAATAAGATGCAGGGGGGGCATGGCCTGCGACAGGAACCAGTGGCAAGCCACTGCATGGACGCTACGGATGATTGTTCCTTACATTCTTTTGCTAAGTAGCCGGACGCCGCCGTTAATAATATGCAGTGTCGTGTTGCCCTCGTAAATGACGGTGGAACCTGAATGCTTGTTGATCGTCGGTGCCATGGCGTTGCCTGAAGTCTGTGCGAAGGGTGTAGTTAGCGTGTTTGCCGTGGTCCCCGAGCCGTTGATGGCGTGGCTGCCCACCGGCATGTGCTGTTGATAGAGCAGTGATTCTATAAGCGTGCGGATGCTCACAACGTCCAGCCGCGGCGTATTCAGTGGCGCCCTGTTGATCGTCAGTGCCGTGGTGTTGCCCGCAGCCTGTGCAAAGGTGTA
>CAZDWG010000238.1:0-2441 GCA_964509005.1 uncultured Zetaproteobacteria bacterium | reverse complement strand
AAATGATGGGTGCTCTACTGTCCCGTTTTATTTGAAACCAAAGGGCAGGGCTAGCCTGGACTATTCACAAATACTGCCATGCTCTTGCTTGTTCCTTTGTCCGCACCCAAGCTTCCACCCCACAAGGCGAGTAGTTTTGTGGGGTGGAAGATTGCTGCTACACTCCGGCAAATTGCATTCAAACAAGGATATTCATGCAGGAACAACAACTGATTTCCATCTATGAAAATGCCGGAGCTTTGCTTACCGGGCATTTCGTACTTTCCAGCGGGCGTCATTCGCCGCGCTACCTGCAATCGGCCATGGTGCTAATGCATCCGGAAAATGCAGGGGTTCTGGGTGGGGAACTGGCGGCGATGGCGAATTCCGATGACGTGGATGTGGTCGTATCTCCAGCACTTGGCGGGCTGATTATTGGTCATGAAGTGGCGCGGGCGCTGCACAAGCCCCTGATATTCACGGAACGCAAGGAAGGCGTGATGTGCTTGCGCCGCGGGTTTTCGCTGCAAGAGCATGCGCGTGTTCTGGTCGTTGAGGATGTGATTACCACTGGCGGTTCGGTGTGCGAATGCATGGATGTGGTGCGTGCCCACGGCGGCGATCCCATCGAGATTTTGGCACTGGTGGACCGCGCACCACATGCCGGGGGACGCTTCGATGTGCCGCATCGCACCCTGTTGCAACTGGAAGTGCCATCCTATGAGGCAAGCGAGTGCCCGCTATGCCGGGAAGGTAGATTGCCAGCGGTCAAACCCGGCAGCAGGGGGACCGCATGACTCAAACCATATCTGACGTGCTGCGCCTGTTCCCTTTCGGGGGCGTGGGTGAGTTTGGTAAGAATATGATGGTTTATGCGTTGGGTGACGATGCCATCATGGTGGATTGTGGCATGGGGTTCCCTGAGCCGGGGCAGCATGGCGTGGATATTGTGATCCCCGACATTTCCGCCATGGGTGATTTGGGGCTGAAGCTGCATGCCGTGGTGCTGACGCACGGGCATGAGGACCATATTGGCGCATTGCCGTTGCTGCTACCGGAATTAAATGTACCCGTTTACGGTACGGAGATGACGCTGGGTCTGCTGGCGGAAAAGATGAATGAGGTTAAGGGGTTCAAACCTGAACTCATGAGCTTGCCTGAGGATGGACGGCTGCGGCTTGGGCCGTTCGTTATTGAAGCCATTCCGGTGACGCATTCCATCATGGATGCCGTTTCCATTGCCATTCATACGCCACTTGGCATTGTCATCCATACAGGTGATTTCAAGTTTGATCCGGCGCCTATCGACGGCAGGGCGACAGCACTGCATCGCTTTGCGGCACTGGGCGATTCGGGCGTTTTGTTGCTGGTGTCTGATTCTACCAATGCCACGCGGGCCGGTAGCGGGCCGACGGAGCGCAGTGTCGGCCCGGCGTTGAAACAGGCGATTAGCGGATGTACGGGCAAGGTGGTGGTGACCACATTCTCCTCCAATATGTTTCGCATCCAGCAAATTGTGGATGCGGCGGTCGCCTGCGGACGCAAGGTGGCATTGGCGGGCCGTAGCCTGGAGCGCAATACGGATGTTGCACGCAAGCTAGGACGTTTGCACGCTCTGCCTGGCCAGTTTGTCAGCATCAAACAGGTCGTGGAAATGAAGGATGCCGAGGTGCTGGTGATTGCCACCGGATCACAGGGAGAATCGCGCGCGGCGCTGGCGCGTATTGCCCTGGGTAAATTTCCCGGCATGAACTTGAAGGACGGCGATCTGGTTATTTTTTCCTCATCCATGATTCCCGGCAATGAACGTGTGATCGCCGGGTTGTTTAGTCATATCTATCGGCGCGGCGCACGGGTGCTGCATGCCGGGCAGGCGCCCCTGCATGTATCCGGACACGCACAGGCACACGAGTTGAAGACCATGATACAACTGGTTCGGCCTCGCTATATGTATCCGGTGCATGGCGAATATCGCAATCTGATCGAGCATAAATATCTGGCAATGGCGACTGGTATACCCGAAGGGAACATCATCATTGCGGAAAACGGTCAAAGCGTGCAGGCGACCGCCGATGGTATACGCGCGGGCGATTCGTTTCATGCCGGCGCGGTGTTTGTGGACGGAGCACAGCGGGACGAGATTGATGGCATGGTGTTGCGTGACCGGCGCATTTTGGCGGAAGACGGGATTGTAACTGCGGTTGTAGCAATAAGTCGGCAACAAGGGCGCCTGATTGGCAATCCCGAATTGGCTACGCGCGGTGTTCTACATCAGGAGATCGGCGATGAGGTGCTTGGACGCGCAGCGAATGAGTTGCGCCAACATCTTGAAAAAACGGGTCAGGAATTGCTCGCCGATGACGATATGACCAAGGAAGAGATTCGTATCTGGCTCCGGCGCTGGTTCAAACGGCAGCATGGCCGACGGCCCATGGTATTACCGGTTGTATTTGAAGTATAAG
>CAZDWG010000237.1:0-2460 GCA_964509005.1 uncultured Zetaproteobacteria bacterium | reverse complement strand
GCCATGGTCAGTTATATCCGGTCGATCCACGTCAAATGATCGGGACGGTTCGACATGCGCTGGCACTCGCTGTCCTTTGCATGATCCTTGCGGGCGCGGGGTTAGCAAGGGCTGAAGGGTTCCCTAATGGCAAAGCGCTGTATGGGAAAAACTGCGCCGTATGCCATGGGGCGGACGGAAGCGTTTCCGAATACGGCAAACACCTCAAGCCATTTCCGGCTCGTAACTTGCGGGCGATGGCGCAATGGCTGGATGCCGATGAATTCCGCCGCATTATCACTTATGGGCTTCACAACAGCGAAATGACAGCCAAGAAATATACGCTGAATCCGCTGGAGATCGAGGCTGTGATCCGATACATCAAAACATTCACATTCCGTCCGAAACCAGGCATGGGCAAGAAACGCTATATGCAAGTTTGCGCTGTCTGCCACGGTAGGGATGGCCGGGCAAGAACCGGGCTGGGCGCCAAAAACCTCGTCTACAGCAAGCTGGATATGAAGGGTCTGATCCATACGATACGCTTGGGTCGTCCCGGTACCATGATGACGCCCAAGTTCAATCAGATTTCCAGCCCCGATATCGTAAACATCGCTGCGTATATTTACAGCCTGCGCTACAAGGCAAATGGGCAACGCGGCGCCATGCTGTTCAGAAAAAATTGCGCTTCCTGCCATACCACGCCCGGTCATATTCGCCTGACAGGCAATGCCGGTTTGCAGTCGACAATGAATAGACTGAATGCCAACCAATTGGAGTTGCGTCTCCGTTATGGACGGCATGCGCATCTCGCCGACAAGAGCGTTTCCAAACTAAGCAGCGATAACATCCATGATATTATGGCTTATATCAGGGAATGGACATCTAAAAAGTGAGCACCCGCGCAAGCAACACCATCATCACGCAGGCGACGGTTGCGGTGAACGAACTGTTCAACCTTGACCTGATTCACAAATATGACAAGGCCGGGCCGCGTTACACATCCTATCCGACGGCACCGATGTTCCATGCGGGCATCGGCCCTGTGAATTACGCTGCAAGCCTTGCGCGAGCAGCGGGCAAGGATGCGCCCGTTTCACTGTACATGCATGTACCCTTCTGTGACACGGTCTGCTACTACTGCGGTTGCAACAAGGTGGTGACCAAACAGCGTCAACGCGCCGTACCCTACGTCGAGCATCTGCTGAAAGAAATTGACCTTTTGGCCGATAGCATCGGTAACAGACGCACGGTTTCCCAACTGCATTGGGGCGGCGGCACCCCCACATTCTTGAATGAAACACAAATCCGTGAGCTCATGTCGAAGTTGCATGATTGTTTTCATTTCGCAGCCGATGAAGATGGTGAATACGGCATCGAGATTGATCCGCGCGAATGCAATGCGGATACCGTCCGCATATTGCGTGATACGGGATTCAATCGCATGAGCATGGGTGTTCAGGATTTCGAGCCTGTTGTTCAAAAAGCCGTCAATCGCATCCAGAGCAAGGAAGAAACACTGGCAGTGCTTGAAGAGGCGCGGGGGCGCGGTTTTCAGTCCATCAATATTGATCTGATGTATGGCCTGCCGCTGCAAACAGTAGAAACCTTCAACCACACACTGGATACCATTATTGATTTCTCACCGGACCGAATTGCGCTGTTTAACTATGCGCATCTGCCCAGGATGTTCATGCCACAGCGACGCATCAATGAGGGCGACCTCCCGTCACCGGCTGAAAAGCTGAACATCCTGAAACTTTCCATTGATCGTTTGCTTGCAGCGGGGTATGTATTCATCGGTATGGACCACTTCGCCAAGCCGGACGATGAACTGACCATCGCTCAGCGCGAGGGCAAGCTGTACCGCAATTTCCAGGGTTATTCGACGCATGCCGATGCCGAGATGTTGGGCCTCGGCATCACCTCCATCGGCTATGTGGACGGTGCCTTTTACCAGAATGTAAAGATGCTGGATGAATACTACGATGTCGTGGATGCCGGAACATTCCCGATATTCCGTGGCTATCAGCTATCCGGCGAAGACCATCTGCGACGGCATGTGATTATGCGTCTCATGTGTGATTTTTTCCTCGATTTTCATGCCGTTGAAGAAAAATTCAGCATCGGCTTCTCTGAACACTTTACCGTGGAACTCGGGGAGCTGGCTGATATGGCCGGGGATGGCCTGCTGGAATTACGTGAGGATGGTCTAACCGTACGGCCCGCCGGGCGCCTGTTGATACGCAACATTGCGATGGTCTTCGATGAATATTTGCGCGCCCGCAAACAAGAGGTCAACTTTTCGAAGGTGATTTAATGGTTCGATTCTTCTTCTCCGGTTACGGAGATAGCGGATTGGCGACCATTTTCTCCTTAACCTGGATTCGTTGCGGGCGAGGGAATAAGTGAGGGCGCGGCAGAGAATTTATGAATAATCCAGGCGTGCGTCCTGAAAGCTGTGCGCTTTCCAAACTGGTG
>CAZDWG010000236.1:0-2463 GCA_964509005.1 uncultured Zetaproteobacteria bacterium | reverse complement strand
TACATCCCCATCAGACAAAAGGCATGAATGCGATGCCTGTATCTGCCAACCCCATCAGCAACAAGACCAAGGAAGTGCTTTCGTTCCTCATCATCATGAAAGATACGCTGACCGTCATTCCCACGCAGAATGACATGATACAGCGCACCGGGGAAGTATAGACGGGGTTTCCTTGCCATAGGTGAATACTGCTTTACCACACATTACAACGCAAGTTCGCAAGCCTGACCCCGCAAGACATTCCCAAAACTCTGGGTGGATGAGCGGCAATCCCGCTTTGAGACCATTTTCGGGATTGGATGAGCTGCATGGTGGTTCCATGGAGCGAAATTCAAGCTCGGAAATGGGCCGAAGTGGGGAAGTCGATCATCGCTCATGAGTTTTGCAAGAGGCTCTAAAGTAAATGTCTATTTCGAATATATTGCATGATGCCTTCGATCATATCAATTTTATGGGACAGCGAATGCGCTTCAATAGTCAACGCTTGTTCACAATGAAACATCCAGATCAGGAAACTGTTGCAACAGGCGTTGCTTTATATTGGTTAATGCTTGCTCCAGAAGTACAATACCTTCGCGCGCCGCTACCAGAGCATTCGATAATTCCGTTGGATCGGCAACATATTCATGAATCATGCGATTACGCAGTTTACGCAAAGCCAACCAGTGATCCGCTGATGCAATCAGCCCTAATTTCTCGCCACGATCAAGGTTTTCCATTACAGCACCCGGCCGCTCTTCCATCGCATACAGAAATGCGGGCAGTAATTTATCGCCAAGTGTGTCTTGCAATCGGCTAAAACGGGCAACAAAAGCATCAACCTGCTCGGATAACGGGTCGTCATCAGTCAGTTTGGCCATACGCTTTGTAGTCATCTCTATGGCAAAAAGACGGTTTGCACATCGCTTGAGGTATTGCAATTCTTCGCTTGCAATGCGCAAAAGCGAGCGCAAACGAACGATTCGTGTTGAGGATTTATCATGCATCAAAGTGCCACTCCAGTTATTCTAGCCACATCATCAATAGCTTGATGCGAGGATGCCGGGGTACGCAGGATAACATCCACCCGTCGTCCATCAAGTT
The DNA here is from genome assembly GCA_964509005.1 of uncultured Zetaproteobacteria bacterium. Taxonomy (GTDB): domain Bacteria; phylum Pseudomonadota; class Zetaproteobacteria; order Mariprofundales; family Mariprofundaceae; genus JAUZQZ01. Next base: position 1,380 of record CAZDWG010000236.1, on the reverse strand, counting down.
TCCTCTCCAGTTGAACGGTTAATAATGCAGCCGTAAACGCGGTATTACTCAGCGTATGATCCACATGGATCAGTAAATCCACATCTCCTCCGCGAGCGCGGTCATCCAGGCGGGAACCAAACAGCATGATGCTTGCGCTATCGCCCAACATGCCGTGAACGATCTGACGAATGGATTGAATATGTATAGGTAACAATCGCATGTTTACCCTTATCAGTTCTTAATCCGCTTCAAATAGCCATCCGGAGCAACGGTAATCAGAAGCTTATTCTGGATGTTTTTGTCGATTTCAAATTCGGGGTGACCCTTAAGATATTTCCATACAGCGGTTTTCGGATTGTTGCCCGGCCCCCAAGACCTATCAGCAAGACACAGCCATGCGGTATCCTCGGCAAGATTGCCGTCGAAGACTCTGCGGCCCGAATTGATTACTGCACACATTTCAAATAACCATCTGTAGTCCAATCTAGTCTCATAGGGCTTGCGACATTGCGTAATTTAACGCTTCCATATACCGCCGCCTGAATGCTTGATCTTCCTGAATAAGCCTCTTCACCGTCCCAACATTTCTGCTGATGGATGATAAATCACGACCAAACCGTTTGGCCACATCGGTAAGCGACGCATCGCCTGTTTCCTGCACCAACAATCCTATCACCCCGCATGCGACTGGGTATTTGCTTTCGTCCCGGTGTAAGCAATCCAGCCTCATCTACTGCGAAAACGCTGCAAACTACAGCAACAATCCCATCCAACAACATGCGCTTGCCAGCATGCTCCTCAGCCTGAGCTAATACGCGTTCAATGAAGTGATCTTCTCCCAGTATCCGACCTGACGCTCGCACCTTATATAGGTCATCACGTCGGCCTTGCTCAATGCCATCCAGGACAAAGGCTGCATAATTGCGCCGCGCCACCCTCAAATCAGAGGAAAATTGGGACAGGCACCAATCGCTAGTTAGCCACGGAACAGTCTCAATGCCAAGATAGGCTCTGTGACCGGTCCAGGGATATTCCCCCGGCGTTTCAACCAGACCGGCGCGCACCGGATTCAAGTGAATATAGCGAACCAGTTCCAGAAGGTATACATCCCCATCAGACAAAAGGCATGAATGCGATGCCTGTATCTGCCTACGCCCTCGGAAACAAGACCAAGGAAGTGCTGTCGCTCCTTATCATCATGAAAGATAACCTGCCTATCATTGCCCCGCAGCATGACATGATACAGCGCACCGGGAAGATATAAACGGGGTTTCCTTGCCATGTGTGTATACTGCTTTGATCCACGATACAACGCAATCTCGCAAGCCTGACCCCATTCCATCTTTCTGCTGATGGATGATAAATCACGACCAAACCGTTTGGCCACATCGGTAAGCG
>CAZDWG010000235.1:0-2468 GCA_964509005.1 uncultured Zetaproteobacteria bacterium | reverse complement strand
ACCATGCCGATGGTCGGCTTCGCAGCCTGTGCGGTCAATGGCATGAGGAATAAAAGGGAAAACAGCAAGCGTTGCATGCGCCCACTATATCGCCGTACACCTCGCGCGTCCAAGTCGCACCTATGCCCTGCATCCATATTCAATGTCGGTTCCTGGGCTATGCTATAATGAAGGTAGGGGGCATGGAATGGTTGCCATCGAAGAGATCAGAGAGATGGGCAAGCGTTTGGGTGTTGAGGGCGCCATACGTCTCGGCAGGGCGGAGTTGATCCGTGCTATCCAGATCAGGGAGGGTCACCGACCCTGTTTCGGCAGCCAGTGGTGCAACCCGTGTCAGCGGGATGGCTGCATGTGGAAGGAGCATTGCGACGCTCATACCTTTGGGGATTGAAGACAGGCAGTACGAAATTTCCGGACTGATTGCCGATACCGCGCGGGTGTGACGGCGACACGGCGGTTTGTCTATGATAATTTCCACGGCGTAACCATGAATACGCCTGCCCATGCCATTATCAATTTGTTGCTGTTTCCCAAGCGGAAACGGGAAAAGTACACGTTTGCCATCGTTGCCGGGGCGCTGTTGCCCGATGCGCCGATGTTGGCGTTTTATCTGTGGGCCAGATTCAGCGGTCTGTCCGAGCAGGCCATCTGGCGACATGCGTACTTCGATCCTGGCTGGCAGGCCGTATTCGATACGTTTCATTCGTTTCCCCTGCTCGGATTGGCCTGGTTTGCCGCATGGCGAGCCCGAATGACCACACTGGCAGTTTTTTTTGCCAGCATGTTCCTGCATTCCTGTTTCGATTTTCCGTTCCATCATAGTGATGCACACCATCATTTTTTCCCGTTTTCGAGCTGGCAATTCCGTAGCCCGATCTCTTATTGGGAACCGGCTTACCATGGCCGGATCATGGGGTTCGTTGAACTGGCTGTCGTGGTGATCGGTGGCGTATGGTTGCTCAGGACAACTGAGAACCGCACGCTGAAGTGGATAGTCTCCGCCATTCTGTTTCTGTACCTGGCTTACTGGGGCGTGGTGTCGTTGATGTGGATGTGACGGTTATTTATTACATTGCTCCGGTTCCAAAAAAAAGACGCCGTTCGCTGAATATAAGCTCAACTATACCGATAGTCAGATAGGCCGCGAGCATCCATTTTAGGCTGTTGCCATCGTGCTCCCACAGGTAGGCGATGAGTATTGCCCATGAAGCCAGGCAACCGACAAGGCCGACCAGTGGCATCAGCGGGTGTGCGCCAACTTTTTTGCGTAACCGGAAAGCCGATAGATTGATGCTAGCGAAAATAAGCAGGAATGTAGCACTGGCGAATGAGGAAATAGCGGTCAGGTCAGCCAGGTTAACAAAACTCAACGTGGTAAGGCTTAACGCTAACAGACTGACCCATGGAACAGATGTGGCCCGCGCTCGGTGCGCAAAGACGCGAGGAAGCGCATTCTCCCTGGCCATGATGCTGCCCAACCGTGCCGCGCCGAACATTGTAGCGTTAATCGCCGATGCCGTGGATAGAAGGGCACCCAAACCGATGAGGACGAACCCGGCCCGTCCCAAAAACGGTTCAGCGGCCACGGCCAGTGCATATTCCTTGTATCGGTTGAGGTCGTTCAATGACAGATTGCTTACGGCAACGAGTGAGACCAGAATATAGATCAGGGCAGTGACAATGATGGAGATCATGATGGCGCGAGGGATATTCCGTTCCGGATCGTGAGCTTCGCTTATGGCGTTGGGAATCAGTTCAAAACCTTCGTAGGCGACGAAAATTAGCGCCGCGCCTGTCAGCAAGCCGCCTCCTCCACGGTTGAAGAACGGTATCAGCCTTGTGACGTCTGCCTGCATCAGGCCTATGACGGCAAAGCCTGACAAAATGAGTACCTTGATCAGCACAATGACATCCTCCGTATGCCCCGCCGCCTGTACGCCATAGAGATTGACACCCAGAAAAACCAGGATAATCGCCGTCTCAAGAAGGTGATGGAGTATCGGAAGGTGCTCGTGATGGCCCAGCAACGCCGCACCGTAAGCACCAAATGTGTAGGCGTAGAGCGATAAGGTACCGATATATCCGGCAATCAGCAGCCAACCGCCGAGACCCGCTATATTGGGGTGCCGGAAGGCATGTTCCAGATAGGTGAAGCTGCCGCCATCGGAACGGAAGCAAAGTCCCAGCTTGGCATAAGACCAGCCCGTGATGAGCGCCAGTATGCCGCCCAGGGCAAAGGCCAGAGGTGCGGCATGCCCGGCCAAAGCAATGGACAGGCCAAGGACCGAAAATATGCCGCCGCCCACCATGCCGCCCACGCCCATGGCGATGAGTTCCTTCAGCCCGAGCATCTCAGAAGATGTTGCGGGATGATGAAATAGGAAAAGGGGCAGGGCTCATGTATCGTTGTCCCTCGTATGCAGAACTTCATATACATATCGAGCAATCATTTTTTCCTCATCGGTTGC